>JBJEYH010000340.1:0-2387 GCA_051886675.1 Aristaeellaceae bacterium | reverse complement strand
CGGCGGAATCGAAGGTGATGTACACCTTGCCCTGGGCGCGGACGTACACCACCCGCGGCGAGGACAGCTGTCCCCGCAGCTGCGGCAGCGCGGCATAAATCTGTCCCAGAAGATCCTCGTAGCTCATGAGGCTCACCTCCCTGCGTAAAGCCGAACAAGGGCGGCTCTGCCAGCCGTCCTCCATGTTGCAAGTATTATACACCATACCCCCTGCGCGGGTCAAGGCAGGGGGAGGCGCGCAGCTGTACCCGGGGAAGCGTCCGGCGCCGCGCGAAAAAATACACATTGTCCGAAACGGGATGCAAAAGGGCACGAGCCTGTGCTATAATGTCCGCAGCGACGCACCGCGGCAAGGAGGAAGGACGATGGGGAAGCTGACCCTGACCATGGCGCAGGAGATGATGGCCCGCAGCGGCGGAAGCCTCAGCCTGCACGCGACGGATATCGACGCCCTGCCGGAAGAGCTGACCAGCGTGAGCGGCAATCTTGACCTGAGCGACACGCCCATCACCGCGCTGCCGGAGGGGCTGAAAAGCGTTGGCGGCGATCTCGACCTGAACAGAACGCCCATCGCCGCCCTGCCGGAGGGCCTGAGCGTGGGCGGGGATCTGGATCTGCGCGCCACCCGCATCACCGCGCTGCCGAAGGGCTTGTCCGTGGGCGGGGGGCTCGACCTGAGCAGGACGTCGCTCACCGCCCTGCCGGAGCATCTGTCCGTGCATGGGACGCTCTACCTGAGCCGGGTGCATCTGGCCGCGCTGCCGGAGGGTCTGACCGTAACGGGGGATCTCGACCTGACCTGGTCCAGCGTTCCCGCGCTGCCGGAGGGCCTGACTGTGGGCGGGGATCTCTTCCTGCACGGCTCGCGCATCACATCGCTGCCGGAAAGCACGCGTCTGGGCGGACACGTCATCGGGCTTGAGGGCGTCATGGATCCCGCCCAGGCGGAACGGGCCAGACGCCGTTACGCCGCTTCCGCCGTCTGACCGGCCGATCCGGCAGGGAGCGCAGGTCATCAGCGCCGGGGGGCGCGGGCATTCCGGAAACAGGTGCAAAAAGGCGGCAGGGCGATATGCTATCATGCACCTGTCAGACAGGGCGGCGGGAACGGCTCAGGGGGGCGGACGCCGGGAACCTGTCCTAATAATGATTGGAGGAATGAACCCATGATGACGCTGACGATTCAATTTACTGAGCGTAAGGCAACCGATCTTGAGCAGCTGAACGCCATGCTTGCGGGCCTGAAGCTGGAATCCCTTGAGCTGGAGAACACCAGCAATTATCTGTCGACCACCCGCAACCGCGAAGGCGTGGTGATCGCGCAGCGGTTCGGCCTGGACAACTGCACCCTGAAGTGCGAGCCGGCGGAGGACGAGGAAGGCCTGCAGTATCAGCTGGACACGTTCGTGGCGCCTGTGGATCCGCACCATCAGAGGATGGTGCAGCGCTGGCGCGACAGCCATCCCGACAGGGAGGTGCGGATTGTCCAGGTTACCGAATACGACGATGCGCAGGGCTTCCTGATCGTCCACCACCAGAAGGTCTGATCCCGCAGGTGTTCCGGGGAGCCGGAACATCCAGCAGCCTGCTCCGGGAACATGCAGCAGCCCGCTCCGGTTCACTGCCGGAACGGGCTGCTTTTTCGTTGTTGCTGTGCTGTGTGGGGGGATGGGCGTCCTTTTGGGGGGTGCGCGGAGCTTGCCGTTTCCAACGCGGGCGAACTGCGTCGCCTGCTTGGAAGCTCTGGATTCCTCTGCGCCTTTTTTTCCTGTCTTTCCTGTTGCGCCTGGGCTGCCGCGACATCCCTGCGCAGGGGCTAACGCCGCCCCTGCTGCCAAGGCAAGGGGCATCGCCCCTTGACCCTTTTTCGCTGCCGCGATCCCTGGTGTCAGTTCGTGTTGGCCTTTTCCCCGGCGATTTTGCGGGCCTCGCGGATCAGGATCTCCGCCAGGTCGCCTTCCACCTTCACCGGATCCTGGCCCTTGCGGAACAGCGCGCCGCAGCCCTTGCCGCCCGCAATGCCGATGTCCGCCTCCCGGGCCTCGCCGGGCCCGTTCACCACGCAGCCCATCACCGCGACCTTCAGCGGCACCCGTACGTCCGCCAGCTCCTTCTCCACCCGCGCGGCGATGCCCGCCACGTCGATGGCCGTGCGGCCGCAGGTAGGGCAGGATACCAGCTGCACGCCCTGGGTGCGCAGATCAAGCGCGCGGAGGATGTCCCAGGCGGCCTGGGCCTCCGGGATGGGCGAGCCCGTCAGGCTCACGCGGATGGTGCTGCCGATGCCCCGGGCCAGCAGCGCCCCGATGCCGATGGCGCTCTTGATGTTCCCCTGGCCGGGCAGGCCCGCCTCCGTCACCCCCACGTGCAGGGGATAGTCGCAGCTG
>JBJEYH010000339.1:0-2389 GCA_051886675.1 Aristaeellaceae bacterium | reverse complement strand
GTGAATCCCCGCGCGGCGGTGATGGCCGTGGGGGATTTTCTTCTGTGCGGCGGGGCGGCGGAGGAGACGCTGCTGCGGGAAGCCGTGGCCTCCGTGCGCAAGCCGTGGCTGGTCTGGGCGCCGGGGGCGTGGCTGCGGGCGCTGGAGGGTGTCGCGCCCTTCCGCCTGACGGAGCGGCAGGCCTTTGCGCCGCAGGTGCAGCCGGAGGACGCGCATCTGCGCCGCATGCTGGACAATCCCCCGGCGGAGGTGCGCCTTCAGCCCCTGGAGGGCGCGTGGATCCCCTGGTGCCGGGCGCGGGCATGGAGCCTGGACTTCGTCAGCCAGTTCACGGACGGGGCCTTCGCGGCGGAGGGCCTGGGGATGCTGGTCATGCGGCAGGGGGAGCCCGTGTCGGGGGCGGCGTCCTACGTGCGCTATCCCGGCGGGCTGGAGGTTCAGATCACCACCCGGGAGGGCTGCGAAGGCAGGGGCTACGCCACGCTGGCCGCCGCCGCGCTGATCCTCCGCGCCCATGCGGCGGGGCTGGCTGCCACCTGGGACGCGGCCAATCCGGCGTCGGGCCATATCGCGCAGAAGCTGGGGTATCGCCCGGCGGACAGGTACGCCGTGGCGGAATTGGACGAAAGCTGTAAAATGTATTAAAATGTTTTATTCCGCTTGCCTTTTTTTCACCGGAGGCGTATACTGAAACAGGTATACCGCCATAACATGAGCATGAGAACGCTGAGCATACTGGAGGATTCAACCATGGCAAGACTCTTTGGTACCGACGGCGTGCGGGGCATCGCCAATCAGGATCTGACCTGCGATCTGGCCTTCCGGCTGGGCCAGGCGGCAGCCTGCGTGCTGGCCAGCAACGTGCACCGTCCGACCATTCTGGTGGGCCGCGACACCCGCATCAGCGGCGAAATGCTGGAGAGCGCGCTGGTGGCGGGCATCTGCTCCATGGGCGCGCGGGCCGTGCTGGTGGACGTGCTGCCCACCCCGGCCATCGCCTACCTGACCCGGTATTATCAGGCGGACGCGGGCGCGGTGATTTCCGCCAGCCACAACACCGTCGAGTACAACGGCATCAAGTTCTTCAACAGCCAGGGCTACAAGCTGCCCGACGCCATCGAGGACGAGATCGAGGAGATCGTGAAAAACGGCCTGCCCGAGGGCAAGCAGCTGCCTATCGGCGAGGGCGTGGGCCGTCCCGTGCGCCAGCGCAACGCCCAGCGCCGCTACATCGACTTCGCCAAGGAGACCACCGGCGTGCGCCTGGACGGGCTGCACATCGTGGTGGACTGCGCCCAGGGCGCCAGCTACGAGGTGGCCCCGGCGGTTTTGCAGGAGCTGGGCGCGAAGGTATCCGCCTACTACCATGAGCCCGACGGCACCAACATCAACGAGAACTGCGGCTCCACCCATCCCGAGCGGCTGTGCGAGCTGGTGCGAGAGCTGGGCGCGGACGTGGGCCTGGCCTTCGACGGGGACGCCGACCGCCTCATGGCCGTGGACGAGCGCGGCAGGGTGGTCAACGGCGATCAGGTGATGTGCATCTGCGCCAACCACCTCAAGCAGCAGGGAAGGCTGCGCAACAACACCCTGGTCACCACCATCATGAGCAACATGGGCCTGGAGCTGGCGCTGAAGAAGCTGGGCATCCAGAACGTGAAGACCAAGGTGGGCGACCGCTATGTGCTGGAAAACATGCTGGCCAACAACTACAGCCTGGGCGGCGAGCAGAGCGGCCATGTGATCTTCCTGGACTACAACACCACCGGCGACGGGCTGGTCACCGCCCTGCAGCTGCTGACGGTGATTGTCGAGAGCAAGCAGAGCCTCAGCCGCCTGGCGCGGATCATGGAGGTGCTGCCCCAGGCGCTCTACGGGGCGCACGTGTCCGACGCCCGCAAGTTCGACTTCGACAAGGACGAGACCATCGTGGCGTCCATCGCCGCGCTGGAGAAGAAGTACGAGGGCCGGGGCCGGGTACTGGTGCGCGCCAGCGGCACGGAGCCCATCGTCCGGGTGATGATCGAGGGCCCCGACCAGCACGAGATGGATCAGGACGTGTACGACCTGGCCAAGCTCATCGAGCGGAGACTCAACAGGTAACAGGTCAGAAAAGCGGTCTGCGGGCCGCTTTTTTGCGTTTTGGGCAGGAGCCGCGGCGATGCCGAAATGCAGGAAAAGCTGCGCTTCCGCGCCGCCTGTCCGCGGGGCATGGACGGCGATGGCGCACCGGCGGTCCGCGGGGGTCTCCGCCCCGGCAAAATGACGGAGGAACCGCTTTTCCGCGCCCTTCGACGGAATTGGAAGCGCGTCGACAAAATTTCCAGGGGAGGAAGGGAAACAGGAGGGCTCCGTTGAATAACAGAAAACGGGGAAACTTGAACCACTC
>JBJEYH010000338.1:0-10846 GCA_051886675.1 Aristaeellaceae bacterium | reverse complement strand
GGAACACGTCCTGGGTGGCGGTGCCGATGCCGCCGCGCAGCTGCTGCAGCTTCCAGTCCTTCACGTTGCAGTCGTCCACCAGGATCTCGCCCTCCGACACATCGTAGAAGCGGGCCAGCAGGTTGATCAGCGTGGTCTTGCCGCCGCCGGTGGGGCCCATGACCGCCACGGTCTGCCCCGGCTGCACGGTGAAGGACACATCGTCAATGACCTTCTTGGTGTCGAAGCTGAAGGACACATGGCGGAACTCGATCTTGCCCTCCATGCGCGCATGATCCACCGCGTCGGGGGAATCCACAATGCGGGGGTTGATGTAGTCCAGCTCCATGACCTTGGCGGCGGAGGTGGAGAAGCGCTGCATATCGTTGAGCAGATTGCCCAGGTCGCGCATGGGGTTGGACAGCGCCCAGCTCAGCCCCGTGAACACCGCCAGCTGGCCGGGGGTCAGCTCGCCCCGGACGATGAACAGCGCGCCCACAAACACCGTGATGAGCATGATGGCATTGGCCAGCAGCTCGATGAAGGGATAGAAGGTCAGCCACAGCTTGTTGATGCGCAGGTTGCTCTCCAGATAGGCCCGGTTGCGCTGCTCGAACTGTTCCTTCTCGTACTCCTCCCGGGCGAAGGCCTTGACCACCCGGTTGCCGGCGATATTCTCCTGGGCGGCGGTGTTCATGTCGGAGAGGCGGTCGCGCATGGCGATAAAGCGGGGGCGCACATGGGCGGAGTAGAATTTGGTGATGACCATCAGCACAGGGGTGATGACGATCATCATCAGCGTCAGCTTCCAGTTCACGCAGAACAGGTACACCCCCGTGAACAGAAACACGCATACGCTGTCGATCACCCGGTAGTCGATGTAGCTGATGAAGTGGCGGCACCAGTCCAGATCGGCGGACATGCGGGTCATCAGGTCGCCGGCCCGGTGCTGGTCGAAGAAGCGCATGTCGTTGTACTGCAGCTTGCGGAAGAGCCGGGTGCGCAGGTTGAATACCACGTTCTGCGAGTTGCCCTCCAGCAGGATCACCATCAGGTACCGCGAGGCTTCCCGCCCCAGCTTGACCACCAGCATCACCGCGAGAATCCCCAGCAGTGGTTCCGGATTCTGCGCGACGATCACGTCGTCGATCAGCCGCTGTGACAGCGCGGGATTCACCAGCAGCAGCGCGCTGGTGACGGCGCTGATCACCAGCGCCAGAATCTGTCGAACGTGCAGGGGGGCGTCCATGTTGTCCCAGAGCCATTTGATTTGCCGGCGCATAGTCTCAATCGCTCCTGTTCCTGTCGTTGGGAAAGGGATATTTTCCCAGGCTTTTGCCGGGGCATCCCCAAAAAAATAACGCTTGTATCATAACACATTTCCGTGTATACTTTCAGACAAAGCGTCAACAAAATCAGACGAAAGGTGCGGTTTGTGATCATGCAGCCCCAGCTACAGCATGTGTCGAAGGAATGCCTGATCTTCTTCTACAGCCGTCTGTCAGCCCCTTATCATCTGCACACGTCCTTCGAGCTGCTGCTGCCCCGGCGGGGTCAGGTGCGTGTGCGGCTGGACGATACGGAGCGCGTGGTGGAAGCCGGGGAGCTGCTGGTCATCTTTCCCGGAATTCCCCACAGCTATGAGCCTCAGCAGACCGGCGACGGCCTGATGCTGATCTTCAGCGACAAGCTGGTTTCGGGCGTGGAGGAGGACTGGCTGACCTTGCGCCCCGCCCGCCCCGTGATTCCCCTGAAGGATATGGACAGGGACGTTGAATACTGCCTGGACCGGCTGGCGGATTTCGCCCGGGGCGTCCCCATGAACACCATGCTGGCCCAGGCCTATCTGTCGCTGATCTTCCTGCGGCTGCTGCCCGCCCTCAGCCTGGAACGCTCCCGCCTGCAGAGCGATACCGACCTGCTTTATCAGGCCATGGAGTTCATGTCCCAGAACCTGTCCGCGCCCCTGACCCTGCGCAGCACCTCCCATACCCTGGGGGTGAACAGCTACTACCTGTCCCACATGTTCAGCGAGCGGCTGCACATGGGCTTCCGCACCTACCTCAACGCCCTGCGCATCGACCAGGCGCGGCGGTATCTGCGGGTCACCAACCGCCCCATTGAGGACATCGCCGCCGACTGCGGCTTTGCCAACCTGCGCACCTTCGACCGGGTGTTTGCGGAACGGTGCGGCTGCACGCCCCGGGACTTCCGCAAGGCCGCGGCGGAGCTTCGTCTGGCCCGGGGATGCGATGCGCCGGCGGAGTGAGCGGGCGCGCGGGCCCGTCGCCCAAGTGAGATTCCGATGGACGCTCCTGGCAGGGCGACGGCACGCGGCGTGCCCGGTTCCTCGCTGACAGCTATGCACCCGGCGCGCAGCCCCGCCGCACAAGTGGGGCTCCGGCAGACGCCCACGGCAGGGCGACGGCACGCGGCGTGCCCGGTTCCTCGCTGACAGCTGCGCACCCGGCGCGCTGCCCCGCCGCCCAAGTGGGGCTCCGGCGGACGCCCCTGGCAGGGCGACGGCGCGCGGCCAGCCTCCCCGATCCTCCAAAAACGCAAAGCGTGAGCGCCCCTTTTCGGGACGCCCACGCTTGTTTTGTTCCGTTGATTTATTCCGCCATGCAGGCGTTGACCCAGGCAATGAAGTTCGCCGTGGAAGTACCCGTGCGCTCCGCTTCCACGTGAGCCTGACCCCACACCATGGCGAAGTCCACGTCCTCCACCGCGGCGGTCTGCTGCAGGGCCAGGGCCAGGTTGAGCTCCGTGTTCACGGCGGTGTCGCCCTGGTTGATGCCCGTGCGGATGCGCCAGTACCGGGCGGGCGTGGAGGTTTCATAGCCCGCATAGGCCTCGCACAGGTAGTACATGGGATTGTACAGATCGACGCGGGCATCCACCGTGTTGCCCAGCGCGTCCGTCCGGGCCAGATCCTCCGCGAAGGTCGCGGCGTATTCCGTGTCCGTCAGCAGGCCGGCCATGATCGCGTCAAAGTGCGCGCCCTGCCCGTCGCCATAGCCGAAGAGGATGTTCTCGCCCTGGGTGCGGTTCAGGTCGTCGAAGGCGCCCACGGACTTGCTGGCGTTCTTCAGCGCCCGGGCGAAGTCCGCCACGCTGCGCACCGTGGCGGTGTTCGTGGCCGCGTCGTAGGTGACCCACTCCCCTGCGGCGTTCAGCGCGGCGATGTAGTCTTCCGCCGTCTCGTACACGCCGGAGAGCGTCACGCCGCTGCCGCCTGCCGCCGTCCGGTCAATGCCGTCCAGCTGGGTGTAGTCCACGGGGCCCGCCTGATCCCCGGGCAGCTCGCCCGCGGGCAGATCATTGGGCATGCCGCCGGGCATTTCACCCTCGGGCAGGTCGTTGGGCATGCCGCCGGGCATTTCACCCCGGCCCTGCTTGTCGCCCTGGGGGCCTTCGCCCGCGGGGAAGTCCATCATCCTGCCGCCGCCAAAGCCGCCCCGTCCGCCGGAGCTTCCGCCGGCCTCATAGGGGAAGGTGGTGTCCGCCAGGAAGTTGTTCAGCGAGGTTTCGATCTCCGCCAGCACCAGGTCGTAGTAGCTGCCCGCCTGCCAGATGCCCTCGGCGGAAGGCTCCAGGGTCAGCAGCTGGCCGTCGGCGCTCTTCAGGCCCAGATCGTTGATGTACGCGGCGTAGGCTTCCGCCAGGCCGTCGGACAATGCCTGCTCAGCCTCGCTCAGCCCGGTGCGGGTCACGCCCATGTTCCACTCGTAGGCCGCGTCCGCCACGTCCAGGTTCGTGATGGGACACCAGCACATGGAGCCCATCACCGCGTCGCTGACGCCCTCCGCCGCGCCGATGGCCATCAGGTAGGGCTCATACCCCGGCGCATCGCCCGTGGCGCCAAGCAGCGCGCTCTGGGCGCCGCCGCCGCTCATGCCCAGGGTGAAGACCGCTTCCATGTTGCCCGGCAGCAGACCTTCCTGCAGACGGGTGTAGCGGATGGCCGCCTTGAAGTCCGTCACGCCCGCAGGCGCGCCGGCGTCACGGCCCCGCGCCCCCGCAAAGGCCAGCACGAAGCCCGCGTCCGTAAAGTCGCTGATGCTGCCGTAGCCGCAGGAGGACGTATCGTCCGTGGGGGCCGCCATGGCCGCGTAGCCCGGGGTGTTCACCGGCAGGACGATGGGCGCGGTCTGGGCCGTGTAGCCCCCGACCTGACCATCGGGATTCACGCTGCAGGTGTAGGTGCCGTCGCCATTGGCCGTGGCGGTCATGTACGCCCCGGGGACAAAGAAGCCCATGCTCTCCCGGGCCGGATCGGCGGGATTGGCGCAGTAGCTCAGGCCCGTCTGCCAGTAGAAGTCATGCTCGGCATTGTACTGCCAGCGGGTCATGTCCAGCAGGGACAGACTGGCGTTGGCATCATCCTCCGCAAGGGCCGTGCCGCCAGCCAGCAGCAGCGCCGCGCACAGCAGCAGGGACACCGCTTTTCCAAGGGTTGATTTCATGCTTCAGGTTCCTCCTTCGGGCGCGTCGGCCGCACAGCGGTTTGCGCCACGGTAATGATACTACCACCGCTCTGTGAATGCCCTGTGAAGGCCAGCTGTGTTTTTACCCGCGCCGGCGGCCGAAGAGCCCCTTCCGCTCCGCAGGCTCCACGGTGATCTCCCCCACCGTGTAGCCGGTCTCCCCGATGACCTGCCGCAGCCTTTCCTCCTCCGGCACGGTCTCGGCGAGGATCACCGTTTCCCCGCGCTTGCGGGAGGACGTCACCTTCTCCACCGGAAAGGCCCGGCGCACCGCGTCGTTCACATGGCTCTCGCACATGCCGCACATCATGCCATCCACCTTCACCGTGATCTTCATCATAATTGCTTTCCTCCTCGGTTAGATATTCCTAACTCCTTATCATGATACACCCGGCCCTCCCGGGATGCAAGCGTCCACAGGCAGGAAAAACATGAAAAGAGCGGCGGATCGCTCCGCCGCCGCAGGTCCTGTCAGCCGTTGCCCGGGGTGAACCTGGCCTGATCCGCATAGCCCGTCTCGCCTAGGTCCGTGAGGATCACATACAGGTCGTCCTCCACCACGCCCGCGGCCCAGACTTCGCCATTCACCTCCGTCAGCATGTTCTCGTCCTGCGCAGCCGTCCGGAAGATGGGCCAGCCCTCGTATTCCTCCTTCACAAAGACCTGCGGGAAGGCGCATGCCACGCTGTCCATGGCCTCGCCGAAGGTCAGGTACTTCTTCATCATCCAGCCGGTCAGGTTCCCGTCCGTGCCGATCTCCACCCGGCACCAGCCGTCCCGCTCCTCCAGCACACGCACCGGCGTGCCGTTCCAGAATTTGCCCAGGGATGCCGCGCTCCTGTCCGGTTCGGTGCGCAGGTGCAGCCGGTCCGCCGGGTCGGGGTTGCTGACCACCGCCCAGCCCGTCCGGTCAATGGACGCGGCCAGCTCCGCCTCCGTCCCGGGGAGGGCGGTCAGGTCGGCCTGCATCAGGTCAAGGCCCGCCGGCGTGCCGATCATCATGCCATCCGTGCCCCCGGCGGACCACGCTGTCCGCACGCCGCAGAAGGCCACGCTGCAGTTCAGCGCCTCCTCCCCGTCCGGGGCATGCATGACCCACGTCAGCTGCCAGCTGCCGTCGCTGCGCTGCTGATAGCCCGCCTGCCGGCGCTGATCCTCCCACGACAGCAGGATGCAGCCGTCCCCGGCATGGAAGATGTCCATGTCCGTTCCCTCCGGCAGGGGCCGGGAGGTTTCCGCTTCGTAGTCGCTCGACCAGGTCAGGGTGACCACCGACAGCCGCCGCACGCCCGCGTCATCCTCCGTCAGCAGGATCAGCGCATGGGTCTGCAGATCGCTGGCCAGCACCCGGCCCGCCACGGGAATCACCGACGTGTCCGGCCCTGCCTCGGTCAGGAACAGGCTGCCGTAGCCGCTCACGTCCAGCAGGGTGTCCGGCCCTTCCGTTTCCAGGCGCGCCAGAAGCTCCGCGGACAGGGGCACAGGCATGCAGTCGACGCCGCGGTCAGCGTCATCCCCGGCGATCAGCTGCTCCCGGCGGACACACAGCGCGCCGTCCTCCACCTTCATCCAGGCCGCTTCCGCCTCCCTGCCGCCGTTGAAGCCGGTATAGCTGGCCAGGGTGTAGCCCGGATGCCGGTCGGCCACGGCGGATTCGGAGATAGCCGCCAGCTGCTCTGCTTCCCCGGGGGTGCAGGGCAGGCTGTCCGCCGAAACAAACCAGCTGCGCAGGCCCTCGTCCAACGGAATGGATGCCACGGGCCCGCTCTGCCCGGCGGCATAGTAGCGCAGCGTGTCGCCGTCCAGCACCGCGCCGCCGTCCCAGGCAGCAGGATCGCTCCAGGCGGCAAGGGCGAAGAATTCCCCGTCATAGCGATAGGACAAGCATCGGCCGGTGCTCACGCTGTACAGGTCGAAGCCGCAGTCGTCCGGCCAGCATGCGCCGTCCGGGCGAAGCGCGCCGCTGCCGTGACGGCGGAAGTACACGTCCGTGCAGTCCGTCAGGGCGGAGCCGCTCATGACGCTCACCCACGCGCCGTCCTCCAGCCGGTAGCCGTACAGCCCCCAGCCATCCCCGGTGACGATGAAGGCATGCTCCGCGCCGTCGCCGGTGGTCAGGACGATGCAGTCCTGCACCGCGTCCTGCCAGGTGTCCGACCGGATCCGCGCCGTCAGTGACGCAGGGACCGGATCGCACAGGCCCTCCGGCCCCGCCAGGGCAGACAGCGGCAGCAGAAGAAGCAGCAGGAGCAGCGCGGGCATCAGCCGTTTCATGATGGAAAGCCTCCTTTGTGTCAGCCGTTGGGCTCGTCGGATTCCTCGATGGGCGGAGCCTCGTCCACCCGGACGTATCCGCCGCTGCCCTCCCAGTTGGTCAGGCTGAAGCCGTCATCGCGCAGGGACAGGCCCTTCACGTTCGCCGTGCCGTCGTCGCGAATCATGGTGATCTCGTAGGGCGGATCGTCCCAGTAGAGGTTCCAGTTGGGGTTGTTGTCAATGACGTACCAGGAGCCATGGCTGATCTCCGCGCCGCTTTGCCCCACCCATGTGCCGTCGGCATACAGGGTCAGGTACTCCGCCGCCATGCAGCCCCCCGCGTCGTAATGCCAGATGCCGTCCAGCAGGCTCATCACGTCCGTGCGGATCTCATTGCCGCGGAACTGCTCGTCCAGCGCTACATCCCGCAGGGGCACGAAGCCGAACAGGATCTTCCCGCCATCCGCGAATTCGCCGTCCCTGATCTCCCCGCAGACATAGGCGTAGTCCTCCCCGTACAGCCCCAGACACGCCAGCTGCAGCCCCTCCGGCACAGCAAACTGCGCAGACTGGGACACGTCCGGATCATCCGTGAGCCAGGTGTCCGCCGTGGCCATGATCTCCACATACAGGAAGTCGTCCGTTGTCTCCGTGGACGCCGTCACCCCCGGCAGGCCCGCTACCGGCGTGTAGCCGATGCGCTGGGTGCGCTGGCTCACGTCGTAGCGGATGCAGGCGTAGGCCTCGCCATCGGCGTTCACCACCGTCCGCATCAGCCAGATGTCCCCGGCAAGGCCCGCCGCAGCCTTGCCATCCGCCGCCCGCCACGCGGTCTCTCCAAAGGGCGCGGCATACACCGGCACCGTGCCCTTGCCGATGGCGTGGAGCAGAATTCCCCGGGCGCCCCCCTCGTCCCGCCAGCCCAGGATGTCCTCGCCGCTGTCCAGGGCGGCGTGCATCAGGTTCAGGTGGATGATCTCCTCCACCGTGCGGGGGAACAGGCGGATGTTGAAGTCCGCCAGCGTCACCCGGGCCCGCCACACCGCCCGGTCGGTATCGTCCTCCGCCCGATAGCTCCGGGCGGGCCAGCCGGTATCCTCCTCCGCGATGACCGTCATGCCCCCGACGCGCGCCTCCTTCAGCGCCCACACCCCATCCTGCCGCGCGAAGGCGTAGCTTTCCTCCGGGCCGTAGGCGATGGTCAGGGTGTCGGCGTCCATGGTCAGGCGCAGGTCATCATCCCGGCCGTCCTCCGGCTGGTATACGGCTTTGGTGAGCGCCTGCAGGCCATCGTCCTCCGCAAGCAGCAGCACGTTGTGATAGCGGCTGTGCATGACCGCCGCCTTCCCCGCCTGTTCGCCCAGCACGGTATAATCACCCCATGTGCCCGCGCCGGACACCAGGGCGTACATCTCACTCGTCAGGCCCCACTGGTTCGCCAGGGCAGGGACGGTCAGCAGGCAGAGCGCCAGGGTCAGGATCATCAGCCAGGTTGTGTGCTTCCTCATGCGTGTCTCCTCCCGGTATGGTTCCTCTTTCTGACTATTAGAACGAATCAGCCGCTGGAAATCCTTCCCCGGCCGGCCATACAGGTCTGATCCGGAAAAAAAGTTTCCAAACCGGTCAAAAAAGCTGTTGACAAATCCAATACGGCGTGTGTATAATGTATCCAACAATTCAATACACTAAACCGACGATGCGGAGATCAAAGCTTCAGTGCACGCACAGAGAGTCCGGGGTGCTGCGAACCGGGCCGAAAGCAGGGAGCCAAATGGACCGCAGAGGGCGCGAGGAACAGCGGGTAACCGCCCAGTATTCCGCGACGTGGGGCATACGTCAGTTGCCGGAGATATGCAGGTATCTCGCAAAGGGCACGGGTCATACCGTGAAGCAAGGTGGCACCGCGGAGAAGCAATTCCCCGTCCTTGACAGGAAAGCACAAATTCTGTCAGGGACGGGGTTTTTTCGTCCCGGCAGCGGATGGAGGTTGGATGATGATGTATCCCACACTGGAACAGGTACGGGCCATCGCCGCCACGGGCGATTACCGGCGGATCCCCGTCAGCCGGGAGGTGCTGGCGGATCGCTTCACCCCGGTGGAGGTCATGCGCACGCTGCGGGCGGCCAGCCGTCACTGCTATCTGCTGGAGAGCGCCGCCAGCGGACACCTGTGGGGCCGGTATTCCTTCCTGGGGTACTCCCCCACGCTGGAGGTCACCTGCCAGGACGGCACGCTGCGCATCCGCCGGGTGGATGAGGACGGTGTCCTGTCCGAGACGGTCTCCGAAACGGCGCATCCGGGGCAGGCCATCCGGGAGATCCTCGACCGCTACCGCAGCCCCCGCCTGCCGGACATGCCGCCCTTCACCGGCGGACTGGTGGGATATTTTTCCTACGACTACATCAAGTATGCCGAGCCCACGCTGCACCTCGGCGGCGAGGGCCAGGACTTCCGCGACGTGGATCTGATGCTCTTCGACAAGGTGATCGTCTTTGACCACGGGCGGCAGAAGCTGATTCTCATCGCGGGGGTGGACACCACCCGGCTGGAGGAATCCTACCGGGAGGCGGAGGCGGAGCTCAGCGAGATGCTCCGGCTGCTGACCAGCGGCGCGAGGGCGGATTTCCGGCCCCTGCGCCTGACGGAGGAGCTGACCCCCTGCTTTTCCCGGGAGGCCTACTGCGACATGGTGCGCCGGGCCAAGCACTACATCCACGAGGGGGACATCTTCCAGGTGGTGCTGTCCGATCCCCTGACCGCCCGGGCGGAGGGCAGTATCTTCGACGTATACCGGGCGCTGCGTACGGAGAACCCTTCCCCCTACATGTTCTACTTCTCCAGCGACGACGTGGAGATCGCCGGCGCGTCGCCGGAGACGCTGGTGAAGCTGGCGGACGGCGTGCTGCACACCTTCCCCCTGGCAGGCACCCGGCCCCGGGGCCGGACGGATGAGGAGGACCGCCGCCTGGAAGCGGAACTGCTGGCCGACGAAAAGGAGCTGGCCGAGCACAACATGCTGGTGGATCTGGGCCGCAACGACATCGGGCGCATCAGCGAGCTGGGCAGCGTGAACGTGGAGCGGTACATGACCATCGAGCGCTTCTCCCATGTGATGCACATCGGCTCCACGGTATCGGGGCGCATCCGGCAGGATCGCGACGCGGTGGACGCGGTGGACGCCATTCTCCCGGCGGGGACGCTGTCCGGCGCGCCCAAGCTCCGGGCCTGCGAGATCATCCAGGAGCTGGAGGGCCGCAAGCGCGGCGTATACGGCGGAGCCATCGGCTACCTGGACTTCACCGGCAACCTGGATACCTGCATCGCCATCCGCCTGGCCTACAAGAAGAACGGCCGCATCTGCGTGCAGTCCGGCGCGGGCATCGTGGCCGACAGCGTGCCCGAGACGGAGTATCAGGAGTGCATCAACAAGGCCCGGGCCGTGGTCAAGGCCATCCACGCCGCACAGGAGGGATTGACATGATCGTCCTCATCGACAACTACGACAGCTTTTCCTACAACCTGTACCAGCTGGTGGGCAGCATCCGCCCCGACCTGACCGTCATCCGCAACGACCGAGTCACCGTGGATGAACTGCGGGCCATGGCGCCGGAGGCCATCTTCCTCTCCCCGGGGCCGGGCAGGCCGGCGGACGCGGGCATCTGCGAGGAAGCCGTCCGCGCCCTGACCGGGGAAATCCCCATCTTCGGCGTGTGCCTGGGGCATCAGGCCATCTGCGAGGCCTTCGGCGGCACGGTATCCTACGCCAAAAGGCTCATGCACGGCAAGGTCTCCCGGGTTGTGCCCCTGCCCGGCAGCCGTCTTTTCCGGGACATGGAGGATCCCTTCCCCGCCGCCCGGTATCACTCCCTCGCCGCCCTGGAGGACACGCTGCCCGATTGCCTGCGCATCACCGCCCGCACGGAGGACGGCGAAATCATGGCGGTGGAGCATCGGGACTATCCCGTCTGCGGCGTTCAGTTCCATCCGGAGTCCGTCATGACCCCGGATGGTGGGCATATCATCCGGAACTTTCTTGCGAGCCTGTAATATGAAAAGGAGGAACCCTCCATGATCCGCGAAGCCATCATCAAGCTGTCCAGGAAGGAAAACCTGACCTACGCCG
>JBJEYH010000337.1:39281-42715 GCA_051886675.1 Aristaeellaceae bacterium | reverse complement strand
CTGTACGGTTCCGGCAAGGAGTACTGGCGCCGGCTGGGCATGGACATCAAGGGCAGCATATGGCTGTATATCCTGCTGATTCCCGGCTTCGTGTACTTCGTGGTGTTCAAGTATCTGCCCATGTGGGGCGTGGTGATCTCCTTTGAGAACTACGTGCCCTATTCGGGCATCTTCGGCAGCGAATGGGTGGGCCTGAAGTGGTTCAAGTACTTCTTCTCCAACCCGTCGTGGCTCAGGTACCTGAAGAACACGCTGATCCTCTCGGCCATGAACATTGTGTTCTTCTTCCCCGCGCCCATCATCCTGGCGCTGATGCTCAACGAGATCCGGCATCTGCGCTACAAGAAGCTCATGCAGACCCTGCTGTATGTGCCGCACTTCATCTCCATCGTGATCGTGGTGTCCATCACCTACGTGATCTTCGGCACCAGCGGCATCGTGTACAAGCTGACCGAAATGATCACCGGCTCCCCCGTGAAGTACCTGACCGACCCGAAGATCTTCCGCTGGATGATCATCGGCCAGACCATCTGGAAGGAAACCGGCTGGGGCACGATCATCTTCCTGGCGGCGCTGACCAACGTGGACGTGCAGCTCTACGAGGCCGCCATGGTGGACGGTGCGGGCCGCTGGCGGCGCATGTGGCACATCACCCTGCCGGCCATCCGCTCCACCATCGTGCTGATGCTGGTGCTGCGCATGGGCAGCGTGCTGGATACGGGCTATGAGCATCTGATCCTGATGGCCAACTCCCTGAACCGCTCCGTCTCCCAGACGCTGGACGTGTTCGTCTATGAGCAGGGCATCAAGGCCGGCCAGTTCAGCTACGCCACGGCCGTTGGCCTGCTCAAGAGCATCGTCAGCGTGACGCTGGTGGTTACGTCCAACAAGATCGCGCACGCCCTGGGCGAGCCCGGTCTGTATTAAGGAGGCGGCTGAGATGTTGAAGAAGCATAAAAAGCAGGCCCAGCAGGAAGAATTCAAGATTTCCTCCGGCCCTGTGGGCACCACCTCCTCCCTGGGCAGCCGCGTGTTCGACGCGATCAACTACACCGTCATCACCCTGGCGGCCATCCTGACCATCCTGCCCTTCATCTACATCGTGGGCGCGTCCTTCGCCTCGGAGTACGAGCTGTCGGTCAGGCCCATGTTCCTCATCCCGCAGGACGTGACCCTGGACGCCTACAAGTACATCTTCTCCTCCAACAAGCTGGTGCAGTCCTTTGGCAACTCGGTGTTCATCACCGTGGTGGGCACCATCATCAACCTGTTCTTCACGGTGACCTTCGCCTACCCGCTGTCAAAAAAGTACCTGCGGGCCCGCGGGTTCCTGCTGAACATGGTCATCTTCTCCATGTTCTTCTCCGGCGGCATGATCCCCAGCTACATCCTGATCTCCAACTGGCTGGGCATGAAGAACAGCTACTGGTCCGTGCTGATCCCCGGCGCCATCAGCGCCTACAACCTGATGATCGTGAAGAACTTCTTCCAGGGCATCCCCCAGGAGCTGGAGGAGTCCGCCCACATCGACGGCTGCAACGACCTGACCACCCTGATCAAGATCGTGCTGCCCCTGTCCCTGCCGGTGCTGGCCACCTTCGGCCTGTTCTACGCCGTGGGTCACTGGAACTCCTACTTCGGCGCGATGATCTACATGACCGGCGCCCGCGAGAAGTGGCCGCTGCAGGTGATCCTGCGCGAGATCATCGTCATGAGCACCACCTCCGCCGGCGACATGTCCCTGATGGATCCCAACTTCGTGGAGCCCCCGGAGCAGTCCATCAAGATGGCGGTTATCGTGGTGGCCACCGTGCCGATCATGTGCGTGTATCCCTTCCTGCAGAAGTACTTCGTCAAGGGCGTCATGGTGGGCGCGCTGAAGGGCTGAGGCAGGAAACCGTTCACTACCGGTTATCAGCGGTGTGACAATCGCCGCCGAAAGATAACAAATCTGCAAGGAGGTATCTGTACTATGCGGAAACTGACTGCTCTGTTCCTGTGCGCCGCGATGCTCTTCTCCGTGATGAGCTTCGCCGTGGCGGAGGAACCCCTCGTCATCACTGTGATGATGCCCGACTTCTACACCGACGTTGACTTCCAGGTGGAAGGCAACCCCGTGCTGGACGCCATTGAGGCGGCCTCCGGCGTGCGGCTGGACATCCAGTGGGTGGCCAACTCCTCCTACGGCGATATGACCAGCCTGACCCTGGCCGACCCCGCCAACATGCCCATGCTGATGGTGCTCACCGGCGCCCGTGATCCGGTCGTGGTGAACTCCGCCCGCGCCGGCGCGTTCTGGGACATCACCGACTACATCGCTGATTATCCCAACCTTGCCGCCGGCAGCCAGGACATCTACAACAACATCTCCGTGGACGGCCGTATCTACGGCATCTACCGCTCCCGCGCCCAGGCCCGCGGCGGCATCTACTACCGCAAGGACATCGCGGCGGAGATGGGCATCACCGAGGAGCCCAAGACCATCGAGGACCTGACCAAGCTGGCCTATGCCCTGTCTGACTACAGCGACGACAGCTACGCCCTGAACATGGTCAAGTATGTTGCCGGCACCATCGGCATCATCACCGTGGCCCATGGCGCGCCCTATCAGTGGGGCGTGGACGAGAATGGCGACATCTATCCCGCCCACGAGGATCCTCACTTCCTGGAAGGCCTGAACTGGCTGCGTGACCTGTACGCCGCCGGCGGCATCAACCCCGACTTCATGACCATCGAGTCCGGCGAGTGGGACAACATCGAGCGCACCGGCAAGGCCTTCATGCGCTTCGACTGCATGGACAACACCTATCGTCAGCAGGAATGGTTTGAGAAGAACGAGGGCGTGACCGAGGACATCTGGGCCATGGTTCCCGCCGTGGAGAACGCTGACGGCGAGCTGCGCATGTGGCCTCAGAACGCCGGCTACTCCGGCGAGGTCGTGATCACCAAGGCCGTGAAGGACGAGGAGACCATGAAGCGCGTGCTGGCCTTCCTTGACTGGTGCAACACCGCCGAGGGCCAGACCCTGCTGAACTGGGGCGTGGACGGCGTGACCTTCTGGATCCGTGAGGACGGCTTCCGCTACACCAACCCCGACGACGACTCCGACATGAGCCTGCAGGTGCAGACCATCCAGCACAGCCTGAACCAGCTGGGCACCAACGTCAACGGCGACCTGACGCCTCCCCAGAAGCTGACAGCGCTGCGTGAGGAGTACGCCGAGTATCAGACCACCATGATGCCCTACATCATCAACGATCCCTGCCATCCGCTGACCAGCGAGACCTACACCAGCTTCGGCTCCACCCTGAGCACCATGCTGGAGGACGCGCATGTGCAGTACATCGCCGGCATCATCAACGAGGATGAGCTGCGCGCTGTGTGGCAGGCCTGGAGCGACGAGGGCGGCGCTCTGATGACCCAGGAATACAACG
>JBJEYH010000337.1:0-39181 GCA_051886675.1 Aristaeellaceae bacterium | reverse complement strand
GTGTGGCAGGCCTGGAGCGACGAGGGCGGCGCTCTGATGACCCAGGAATACAACGCTGCCTATCACGCCGCCAAGGGCGAGTAAGAGGCTTGAACGCAAACCCGTCACCGGGGCTGCCGCGACCATCGACATGAGGGGCGGCAGCCCCTTTTCCATCCCGCGGGGCGCCAAAGCCGTCAAAAGCCTTGACGCGGACGGCCTTTCATCCTATCATGGAGAAAAAACAGGAGGTACCATCATCATGAACAAGGTCTACTGCTGCTATCCCGGCGGCAAGCACAAGGCCCTGACCCTCAGCTACGACGACGGCAAACTGCAGGATCGCCGCCTGGTGGCGCTGTTCAACCGCTACGGCATCAAGGGCACCTTCCACATCAACAGCGGCTTGTTCGACGATCCCAGGCGCATCAAGCCCGAGGAGATCGCCACGCTCTATGAGGGCCATGAAATCGCCTGCCATACGGTGACCCATCCCACCATCGCCCGCTGCCCCCTGCCCGAGGTCATGGAGGAGGTGCTGGAGGATCGCCGGGTGCTGGAGGGCATCGCGGGCTATCCCGTCCGGGGCCTGAGCTATCCCAACGGCTCCCTCAGCGAGGACATCGTGGCCATGCTGCCCCTGTGCGGCATCCGCTACTCCCGGGTGGTGGGCTCCTCGGACAGCTTCGCCCTGCCGGAGGATCCCTACCGCTGGCAGGCCACCTGCCATCACAACCACCGCCTGCTGGAGCTGGGCGCGGAGTTCCGTGCGCTGTTCAAGAAGCAGTATCTGTACCTGATGTACGTCTGGGGTCACAGCTACGAGTTCGACGATAAGAACAACTGGGAGCTGATTGAGCAGTTCTGTGCGGAGATGGGCGGCCAGGAGGACATCTGGTACTGCACGAACATCCAGTTCATGGACTGCATGGACGACTTCAAGCGCCTGCAGTTTGCCGCGGACAACAGCTTCGTCTTCAACCCCAACGTGCGGGACTGCTGGATCCGCGTCAATGACGGCGAGCCGGTGTGCATCCCCGCCGGCGAGACGGTGCGCCTGTAAGGAGGGCCGGCCATGATCGAGTACCGCGACCCTGTAACGGGGTATCTGGTTCGCCGCTACACCGAGGGGCCTGAGCGCAACGCCAAGCTGTACTTCACCACGGAGAACTTCTCCGTGGACGACCGTTACTTCTACTTCAACAAAAACCAGACCAACGGCTGCAACGACGGCGGCTGCTACCGGGTGGAGGTGGCCACGGGGGACATGACCCTGGTGACCGACGCCAGCTACCGGGGCTTTGCCCTTGACCGGGAGAAGAACCAGGCCTACGTCTGCCGCAACAACACGGAGGTCTTCGCCGTCAACCTGGACGACAACAGCATGCGCAAGGTGGGCGATCTGCCGGCGGGCGGCACCATCACCGGGCATCTGACGGCGGCGGATACGGGACGCATCGCCTGCAGCTATCACCTGGCCAGCAAGATTTACGCGCTGGTGATCCTCGACCCGGGGAAGGAGGCGGAGATCGTCTACCGCAGCGACTACCGCCTGGGTCATGCGCAGATCTGCCCCACGGATGAGAACCTGATCTTCTACATCCACGAAACCGAGGGCGACGCCTTCCAGCGCACCTGGATGTGCGACGTGAAGGAGCGCTACATCCGCCCCTACTACGTGGAGCATCCCGACGAGTGGATCACCCATGAGGTCTGGGCGGCGGACGGCAGCGAGATGGCCTTCATGAAGCTGCGGGGCCGGGTGATGATCGGCGACAAGGACGGCCGCCACTTCGACCAGGCGGCGGAGGGCGAGCAGCTGCTGCACCCCTGCCTGAGCCGGGACCGGAAGTGGATCTGCGCCGACCGCATCAGCTACCTGGGCGTGACGGTGCAGGAGGGCGTGGTGCTCATCGAGCGGGCCACGGGCAAGCAGAAGCTCATCGCCACCACCGGCAGCTGCAAGACCGGCGCGGATCATCAGCACCCCTCCTTCAACCGGGCGGGGGACATGATCCTGTTCAACAACCCCGACGAGAACGGCATCGCCCAGGTCTGCACCATCGACCTGAAGCAGGTGCTGGCGGACTGGTAAGCACAGCAAAAGGGACTGTCGCGGAAAGCGGCAGTCCCTTTTTGTGTGTCAGCGGAGGGAAAGGACGTACACCTGGCAGGGGTTCCACTCGTCCCACAGGGTGGGGAAGACCTCGAACTCCTGAAAGCCCAGATGCCGGTAGAAGGCGTTGGTGGCGTCGTACTCCGGGTAGCGGCCCTCCTGAACGGTCTTGACCTGCATGAAGGCGTAGCCCTGCTCCGCGGCCCAGGCCTTGGCGGCGAGGAACAGCGCGGTGCCGATGCCCTGATGGTGGCAGCGCTTCACCACGCCCATGACGTACAGCTCCACCGTGGCGCGGCCGGTTTCCTCCAGGCACAGGAAGCCCGCGGGCTCCCCGCTGTCGAAGGCGGCGAAGCAGGGCTGGGCGCTGCTCCGGCGGATGTAGTCCTCCCGGGCCTCGGGGATGCCGAACCACTCGGGCAGGGCTTCCAGGATGGCCCGGGCAACGGCCTGCTTTTCCTCAGGCTGATGAAGCTGGCGGATCATGCGAACCTCCTTGATGCGGCAGTCAGGCGGCAAGCTCCCCGCGCAGGGGATTCCACGCGCCCCGCAGGTAGGTGATCAGGAACAGGACGAACAAAAGCAGGTTGTGGGCGATCATGCAGGCCCAGGCGGACACCAGCCCCATGCCCATCATCCGCGTGCAGAGGAAGGTGCCCACAATGCGCACCAGCCACATGCCGCAGATGTTGAACAGGAAGGGCAGCCGGGTCTTGCCCACGCCCTGCATCAGGCCCTCGATGATGATGGAGAAGCCGTAGAAGGGCTCGGAGACAGCCACCATCCGCAGGACCGTGGCGCCCAGGGTGATGACCTCGTCGCTGCTGGAGAACAGGCGCATCAGGCCGGGGGCCAGGGCGAACAGCGCGCCGCCGGAGAGGATCATCAGCCCGATCTCGATGGGGATGAACATGGCGGCCAGATCCTTCATCCGCTTCTGATCCTTCGCGCCGTAGGCGTTGCCGGCCAGGGTGGCGGCGGCGGTCTGCATGCCGTAGCCGGGGATGTAGAAGGCGGATTCCACGGTATTGGCGATGGTGTGGGCGGCGGTGGACACCTCGCCCAGGGCGTTGATCATGGAGGCGAAGGCCACATAGCCCAGGGAGGTGCCGAAGCGCTGGAGCATGTTGGGCAGGGCCACCCGCAGGCAGGGCTTCAGGATCTGCCAGTCGGGGCGGAGCCGCTGGCCCACGGGGGAGATCACCGGGTGATGCCAGAGCACCCAGGTGATGTGCAGTCCGCCCCACAGGAAGGCCACCGCGCTGGCGATGGCCGCGCCGATGACGCCCAGCCCAGCGCCGGGGATATACACATTCATCCCGAGCAGGCTGACGGTTCTGGCGGGGTAGATCAGCAGGAAGTTCAGCGCCACGTTGATGCCGTTGACGATCAGGCCGATCTTCATGGGGGTGCGGGTGTCGCCGGCGGCGCGCAGCACCGTGCCGAAGATGATGCTGGCCGTCCGGGGCAGCATGGGCAGGTAGAGGATCAGGAAATACCGGGAGGCCAGGGCCTGGATGGAGGCCTCGGTCTGCATCCACACGGGGATGACGCCGCTGAGGGACACCGTCAGCAGGGTGAAGAACGTGCCTGCCACCAGCGTGGCCAGCACAGCCTGCCCGGAGGCCCGACGGGCGGAAGCCCGGTCGTCCGCGCCCAGGGTTCTGGCGATATAGGCCAGGAAGCCCACGCTCAGGGCGGAGATGGTGCTGTTGATCAGCCAGTTGACGGTGGAGGTGGCGCCTACGGCGGCGGTGGCCTGCGTGCCCAGGGAGCCTACCATGGCCGTGTCGATGTACTGGACAGCCGTCTGCATCAGCTGCTCGAGCATGGTGGGCCAGGCGAGGGTCAGGATCACGCGGATCATGGGCATGTTGATTCGTTCGGAAGGTCTTGCGTGCATGGTTTTCTCCGTCCTGCGCAGGATTCACGCGGCGCAAGGGCCGCAGGATGATTGTACTGTATTCCTCCGCGCAATGCAAGCGTCAGAAGCGCAGATTATTTCCTTCCGTTGCTTGACATTGCCGGGGGAGGCCGATATACTGTCACTGGACATGTGAAAATACCGGACTTTTCCGGCCATATCAGAAAAAACACGGCAGTCGGACGCTGTCCGGGCTGCGTGGGAGGAGCTGTGTCATGATGGAAACCAAGGGCCTGCCGGAGTATCTGCGGGCGAATGTGAACGCCGAGCCCCGGGCGGAAAGCATCGTGCAGTGCGGGGACGTGCGCATCACGGTGATCACCCCGTGCCTGGTGCGCATCGAGCAGGGCGCGTGGACAGACGACGCCACCCTGACGGTGATCCGCCGGGACTTCGGCGATATCGTGCCGGAGGTCGATCGCAGGGAGGATGCGGCGGTGATCCGCACGGGCATGCTGGAGATCGTCTGCCGGGCGGGCCTTCCGCTGAAGGAGGGGCTGACCATCCGCCGGCTGAGCGCACCGGCGTTCCTGTGGCATTACGGGGACAAGCCCCTTCAGAATCTGGGCGGCACCACCTCCACCCTGGACGGCGTGGACGGCGAATGCCCCCTGGAGGACGGCGTCTGCTCGCTGGACGGCTTTGCGGTGCTGGAGGACAGCGGCACCCCGCGCCTGCTCCGGGACGGCTGGTTCGCCCCCCGGGAGGAAGGCACGGACGTGTACTTCTTCGGCCACGGGCATGACTACACCGCCGCCGTGCAGGATTATTACCGCCTGACCGGCACGCCGGACATGCTGCCCGCCTTCGCCCTGGGCAACTGGTGGAGCCGCTACCATGCCTACACCGAGGAGGAATACCTGTCGCTGATGGATCAGTTCCAGGACAAGGACGTGCCCCTGAGCGTGGGCATTGTGGACATGGACTGGCATCTGACCCGGGGCGGGAACCGCACCTACATGGAGGGCTGGACGGGCTACACCTGGAACGAGGAGCTGTTCCCGGATTACCGGCGGTTCATCAGGGGCCTGCACGAGCGGGGGCTGCGCACCGCGCTGAACCTGCATCCCGCCTCGGGCGTGCGCAGCTATGAGGCCCAGTACGAGGCCATGGCCCGGGCCATGGGCGTGGATCCTGCCTCCGGCAAGACCATTCCCTTCAACTGCCTGGATCCGCAGTTCCTCAGGGCGTACTTCGAGGTGCTGCACTTCCCCTATGAGCAGGACGGCGTGGACTTCTGGTGGATGGACTGGCAGCAGGGCACCGACTACGCGAAGATTGTGGGGGAGGACTACAAGCCCGGCGACCTGGAGTGCATTACCCCCCTGAAGATGCTCAACCACATGCATTATCAGGCTTCGCGGCGCAAGGGCGGGCGGGGCATGATCTTCTCCCGCTTCAGCGGCTACGGCAGCCAGCGGTATCCCATCGGCTTCTCCGGCGATTCCTTCATCACCTGGGACAGCCTGCGCTTCCAGCCCTACTTCACCGCCACCGCCTCCAACGTGGGCTACGGCTGGTGGAGCCATGACATCGGCGGTCACATGGGCGGCATCCGCGACGACGAGCTGACCGCCCGCTGGATCCAGCTGGGGGTGTTCTCGCCCATCTTCCGCCTGCACAGCACGGACAGCCCCTTCCTGGGCCGGGAGCCCTGGCGCTACAACAAGCGGGCGGAGCTGGTCATGGAGGACTTCATGCGCCTGCGCCACCGGCTGTTCCCCTACCTGTACACCATGTGCCACCGCAACTGCCAGGAGCAGCTGCCCCTGATCCGCCCCATGTACCATGTGCATCCCGAATGCACCGAGGCCTATCAGGTGCGCAACGAGTACTGGTTCGGCAGCGAGCTGATCGCCGCGCCCATCACCGATCCCGCCGACCACAGCGACCTGGCCCCCGTCACGGTCTGGCTGCCCGAGGGCGTGTGGACGGACGCCTTCACCGGCTACGTCTACCGCGGCGGGCAGAAGATCCGCATGTTCCGCCATCTGGAGCAGATGCCCCTGTTCATGAAGGCGGGCGCGCTGGTGCCCATGCAGGCCCACGTGCCCCAGAGCCGTCAGCTGGGCGGCGCGGAGCATATGGAGCTGTATGTGGCCCCCGGGGCCTCCGGCAGCTTCACCCTTTACGAGGACGACGGCGAATCCCTGGCCTACACCCGGGGCGGCAGCTGCACGACGGCGCTGTCCCTTGCCTGGCAGGAGCGGGAGGCCGTGCTGACCATCGCGCCGGCAGCGGGCGACGCCAGCCTGATCCCCGCGCTGCGCCGGTGGGACGTGCATTTCCGGGGCTTCCGCAGGGGCTGCGGCTTCCGCGTGAACGGCGAGACCGTGAAGGCCGCCTATGATCCCGGGACCAACACCTACACCGTGACCCTGACGGACGTGGCGACCGCACAGGGCGCGCAGGTGACCGTCATCCACGATACCGCCCTGATCCACGATGACAGCGACTTCTTCGAGCGGATCATGGATTCCATCACCCGCGCCCAGATTCCCCAGCGCACCAAGGAGCTGATGAAGCTGAAGTACGACGGCGCGCTGGAGCACATGGCCAAGGGTCTGCCGCTGCCCCACGACGCCCTCACCGGCGACGGCGAGCCCTGCCTGGGCGGGTATATGTTCGAGATGCTTGTCCAGCGCCAGTAAAGGACGCAAGGCGGCGATGGATGAAACGGGCTTCCGGAGCAATCCGGCGGCCCGTTTTTGCGTGGCGCGGCCTTGTGGATTGCGCTGCGCCACGGTATAATGGACGTGTCAGACAGGAGGGGAGAGGCCATGTACCGTATTCTGATTGTGGAGGACGACCGGGCCATCGCGCAGGCGGTGCGGGAGCAGCTGGAAAGCTGGAACATGGAGGCCCGGTGCGTGCAGAACTTCCGGGACGTGCTGGGGGAGTTCGCGGCTTACGAGCCGCATCTGGTGCTGATGGACATCCGTCTGCCCTTCTTCAACGGCTATCACTGGTGCTCGGAGATCCGCCGAACCGCCAATACGCCCATCATCTTCATCTCCTCCGCCTCGGACAGCATGAACATCGTCATGGCCATGAACATGGGCGGGGACGACTTCATTGCCAAGCCCTTCGACCAGAACGTGCTGATGGCGAAGGTTCAGGCCCTGCTGCGGCGCGCCTACGACTTTTCGGCCGCGGCGCCGGTTCTGTCCCACCGGGGCGCCACGCTGAACACCGGGGACAGCACGCTGTCCTATCAGGGGGAGAGCATCGCCCTGAGCAAGAACGAGTACCGCATCCTGCTGACGCTGCTGCAGGCCCGAGGGCAGGTGGTCAGCCGGGAGAAGCTGATGGAAGCCCTGTGGGCCACGGACAGCTTTGTGGATGAAAACACCCTGTCGGTGAACGTGAACCGTCTGCGCAGGAAGCTGGACGGGCTGGGGCTGAAGGATTTCATTGCCACGCAGTTCGGCGTGGGGTATGTGGTGAGGTGAGGAGGAGCCATGGGACTGATTCGCTATCTGCGGGAGCGGCGGCGGACGCTGATCGCCTTCGGGGCGGTGTGCGGGGTGTTTGCGGTGTCCTTCGCGCTGTACCATCTGCCGCTGGCGGCGGTGGGGTATCCAGCGGGCCTGTGCCTGCTGGCGGGGCTGATCTGGGCCGTGTGGGACAGCCGGCGGCTGCGCAGGCGGCATGAGCAGCTGCTTCAGCTGGCCGGCATGGGTGCGGACATGGAGCACAATCTGCCGGAGCCCCGCACCCTGCAGGAGGAGGACGCGCAGCTGCTGATCCGCGCCCTGTGCCGGGAGCAGCGGGAAACGGTCTCCCGCATGAACGCCCGCTATGCCGATATGATGGACTACTACACCGTCTGGGCGCATCAGATCAAGACGCCCATCGCGGCCATGGCCCTGCAGCTGAACCAGGAGGATTCCGCGCTGGGGAGACGGCTGAAGGCGGAGCTGATGCGGGTGGAGCAGTATGTGGCGATGGTGCTGGCCTACCTGCGGCTGGACTCGGAAAGCACGGACTACGTGATCCGCGAATACGACCTGGACGGGATCGTCCGCCAGGCGGTGAAGCGTTTCGCGGGGGAATTCATCGCCCGGAAGCTGACGCTGACCTATGCGCCCCTGAACGCCCGGGTGATCACGGATGAAAAGTGGCTGCTGTTCGTGGTGGAGCAGGTGATCTCCAACGCCCTGAAGTACACGCAGGAGGGCGGCGTGGCCATCACCCTGGAGGAGCCGAAGACCCTGTGCATCCGGGATACGGGCATCGGCATCGCGCCGGAGGATCTGCCCCGGGTCTTCGACAAGGGCTACACCGGCTGCAACGGCCGCGCGGACAAGAAGGCCAGCGGCATCGGGCTGTACCTGTGCAGGCAAATCTGCCGCAGGCTTGGCCACGGGATCAGCGCGCAGTCCCGGCCGGGGGAGGGCACGGTCATCCGCATCGACCTCGCGTCGCGGCAGCTGGAGCGGGAGTAATCCGACTCCTTACGAAAGTGTAAGAATTGCCGGGCAAAATGTAAGCCCATTCGATGGCGGCGGGCTCTTCCGCCATGCTATCATGATCCTGACAAAAGACATCCGGGAGGAACGATCATGAGCATGCTGGAAGTCAACCAACTGAAGAAGATCTACACCACCCGTCTGGGCGGCGCGAAGGTGGAGGCCCTGCGCAGCGTCACCTTCACGGTGGAGGAGGGCGAGTACGTCGCCATCATGGGCGAATCCGGCTCGGGCAAGACGACGCTGCTGAACCTGCTGGCGGCCCTGGACAAGCCCAGCGGCGGCAGCGTCACCCTGGACGGCATCAACCTCCAGGACATCCGGGAATCGGCCCTGGCGGCCTTCCGCCGGGACAACCTGGGCTTCGTGTTCCAGGACTTCAACCTCCTGGACACCTTCACCCTGGAGGACAACATCTACCTGCCCCTGGTGCTGGCGGGCAAGGGCTATCAGGAGATGAAGCAGCTGCTGGCCCCCATCGCGGTACAGCTGGGCATCGGGGACATCCTGAAGAAGTATCCCTACGAGGTGTCCGGCGGGCAGAAGCAGCGGGCCGCCGTGGCCCGGGCACTGATCACCCATCCCCGGCTGGTGCTGGCCGACGAGCCCACCGGCGCGCTGGACTCGAAGGCCACGGACGAGCTGCTGCGGCTCTTCGGCAGCATCAACCGCCTGGGGCAGACCATCCTGATGGTGACCCACTCCGTCAAGGCGGCCAGCCACGCGGGTCGGGTGCTGTTCATCAAGGACGGCGAGGTGTTCCATCAGCTCTACCGCGGGCAGAGCACCGACGAGCAGCTCTACCAGAAGATCTTCGATACCCTGACCATGCTGGCGACGGGCGGTGACCGGGCATGAAGAAGCTCTTCTATCCCCGCCTGGCCTGGGACGGCATGCGCAAGAACGGCAGGCTGTACCTGCCCTACATCCTGACGTGCATCGGCATGGTGGCCATGCACTACATCGTCCGCTTCCTGGCCTATTCCCCGGCCATGGGCACCATGCGCGGGGGTTCGTTCATGCGGGAGATGATGCTCTTCGGCAGTCAGGTCATGGCCATTTTCGCGGCGATCTTCCTGTTCTATACCCACTCCTTCCTTATCCGCCGGCGGATGAAGGAATTCGGCCTGTACAACATCCTGGGCATGGGCAAGCGGAACATCGCCCGGATCCTCCTGTGGGAGACGGTGATGGTGACGGCGCTGTCCCTGGGGGCGGGGCTGTTCATCGGCGCGGCGCTGTCGAAGCTGGCGGAGCTGCTGATGCTCAACATCATGGGCGGCAGCGTTACCTATGCGCTGTCCGTGTCCGTGCCGGGGATGGTCAGCACGGTGCGGGCGTTCGTGGCGATCTACCTGCTGATCATGCTCCACAGCCTGTGGATGCTCCGGCGCAGCAGCGCCATTGCCCTCCTGCGCAGCGAGAGCGCCGGCGAGAAGCCGCCCCGGGCCAACTGGCTGCTGGGCCTTGCGGGCATCGCGCTGCTGTCGGGGGCCTACTGGCTGGCCGTGTCCATTCAGGATCCGCTGACCGCGCTGACGTGGTTCTTCGTGGCGGTGGTGATGGTGATTGTCGGCACCTACCTGACCTTTACGGCGGGGTCGGTGGCGCTGTGCCGCATCCTGCAGAGGAACAAGCGCTACTACTACAAGGCCAATCACTTCGTGTCGGTGTCCTCCATGGCCTACCGCATGAAGCGCAACGGCGCGGGTCTGGCGTCCATCTGCATCCTGGCGACCATGGTGCTGGTGATGCTGGCCTCCACCACCTGCCTGTACTTCGGCGGGGAGGACAGCCTGAACACCCGCTACCCGCAGGACATGAACATCAGCGTCCGGCTGAGCGGTCTGGAAGCCATGGACAGCGACGGCTTTGACAGCGTCCGCGCCGCGTGCGCCGGGCAGGCGAAGCAGTACAGTATGGAGCCGGAGGTTCTGCTGGATTACCGGTATGTGACCATCGCGGGGCAGCTGACGGGCAGCGTGGTGGAGTGCGACGTGGAGCAGGCGCAGATCGACCCGCTGAATCCCTACCGCGGCATGTGCGCGCTGTACTTCATCTGTCTGGAGGACTACAACCGCGTCAGCGCGGAGCCGGAAACCCTCGCGCCGGGGGAGTGCCTGATTTACGCCGAGCGCACCGCCTATACGGAGGATACCATCGCCATCCGGGGCGGCCCGGGCTTCCGTGTCAAGCGGGTGCTGGAGGAGATGACGACCATCGGCCAAAGCGCGACGCTCACGGTGCCGTCCCTGTACGTGGTGGTGCCGGACTTCACCCCCTCGCTGACGTCGCTCAACGCCCTGTGCTATGAGAACGGCAGCGTGATGATGACATGCGGCTGGGAATACGGCTACAACCTGGCCCTGCCGGATGACATGCACGCGGGCCTCGCCACGGCGCTGGAGCTGGACTGGATCACCCTTCCCGCCGACGGCAGCGTGACCATGCTGACCGTCGAGAGCAGGGCGGAAAACCGGGACGACTTCTTCACCACCTACGGGAGCCTGTTCCTGCTGGGCATTCTGCTGAGCATCGTGTTCATCTTCGCGGCGGTGCTGATCATCTACTACAAGCAGATCTCCGAGGGGTACGAGGATCAGGCGCGGTTCGACATCATGCGCAAGGTGGGCATGACCAGCCGGGATATCCGCCGCAGCATCAACGCCCAGCTGCTGACGGTGTTCTTCCTGCCGCTGCTGCTGGCGGGGGTGCACCTGTGCTTCGCCTTCCCCATGGTGCAGAAGCTGCTCATGCTCTTCAACCTCATGAACGTCCCCCTGCTCATGGCGACCACCCTGGGCAGCTACCTGATCTTCGCGCTGTTCTACCTGGCGGTGTACCGGATGACGGCCAACGCCTATTACAAAATTGTCAGCACGGGCATCCGGCAGGCGAGGGGATAAACAATGGCGGCATACCTGACACGCATCGGGTATGCCGCCGCTGATTGTTTTGGGAGGCTGCGTCGCATGGGCGTTGACGGGCGATCCGCGGAACTGTCCGTGGAGGGGGCGCACCGCCTGGCCGCGCAACAAAAACCCCGCCGTATGCCTTGCAGCTCACAGCGGGGTTTTGCGCGGAGAGTTAGGGATTCGAACCCTAGTACGGGTATAAGCCGTAACACGATTTCCAGTCGTGCGCCTTCGACCACTCAGCCAACTCTCCACATTGCGGTGGGTCAACCGCAACGATGAATATTATAACCATAAAGGCTCTGTATGTCAAGGGAATTTGCAAAAAAAGTTTCAGGATTTTTCCACATGCCTGCATCCGTTGACCAATTCCGGGTCATGATGTACAATAGAAAGGCGGATGCCTGGCATCCGATACAGATGAAGGCGGTGATCCGGATGGATCTGTTTGACCTGATCGGGCCGGTGATGATCGGCCCCAGCAGCTCCCACACGGCGGGCGCGGCGCGCATCGGCCTGACGGCGCGCATGCTGCTGGGGGAGGACGTTGTCAGCGCGGATATCGGCTTCCACGGCTCCTTCGCCAAGACCTACCGCGGCCACGGCACGGACAGGGCCATTGTGGGCGGCCTGATGGGCATGCAGGTGGACGATCCCCGGCTGCGCAGCTCCCTGGAGCTGGCGGCGGAAGCGGGGATGGCCCTGCAGTTCACGCCCCTGAACATCCGCGGTGCGCACCCCAATACCGTCCGGCTGAACGTCGTCGGCGTGACCGGGCGGCAGCTGACCATGGAGGCGGCCTCCGTGGGCGGCGGGAACATCGAGGTGCACCGGCTGGACGGGCTGAACGTCACCTTCACCGGCAAGGAGAACACGCTGATCATCCACCACAAGGATACGCCGGGGGAGATCGCGGCGGTGACGGGCGTGCTGGCCCGGGGGAAAATCAACATCGGCAACATGTCGGTGTACCGGCGGGGCGCCGGCGCCGACGCCATGATGGTGCTGGAGCTGGACGGCCTGCTGGATGAGGCCATGCTGGCGGAGGTGCGCGCGGTGGAGGGGATCCAGAGCGCCATCTTTCTGAGAAGGAGGGCATGCTGATGGACTTTACCCTGAAGGAATGGGTGAACATGGCGGGCAAGGGCAGCCTGGCGGCCGTGGCGGTGCAGATGCAGGCCCATGAATCGGGCATGACGGTGGAGGAAGTCCGCGAGGTGATGACGCATCATCTGCGGTGCATGCAGGACGCGGTGAAGGACGGCCTGGACGCCACGCTGCGCTCGGTCAGCGGGCTGAGCGGCGGGCAGGCGGCGGTGCTGATGCAGCGGCTGCAGAAGGGGAAATCCCTGTGCGGGAGCCTGCTGGGCAAGGCGGAGGTCTACGCCCTGGCCACGGCGGAATGCAACGCCTGCATGGGCAAGATCGTGGCTGCGCCCACGGCGGGGGCCTGCGGCATTCTGCCGGGGGCGGTGCTGGCCATGATGGAGGAGCGCGGCATCAGCGAGCGCAAGGCGGTGGATGCGCTGTTCGTGGCGGCGGCGGTGGGGCAGACCATCGCCACCCGGGCCAGCATTTCCGGCGCGGAGGGCGGCTGTCAGGCGGAATGCGGCTCGGCGGCGGCCATGGCGGCAGCGGCGCTGTGCTTCCTGGACGGCGGCACAGCGCGGCAGTGCGTGGACGCGGCAGCTTTCGCGCTGATGAACCTGCTGGGCCTGGTGTGCGATCCGGTGGGCGGGCTGGTGGAGGTTCCCTGCGTGTACCGCAATGTGGGCTCCTCCGGTGTGGCCTTCACGGCAGCGGACATGGCGCTCAGCGGCATCCGCTGCCCCATTGATCCGGACGAGGTCGTGGCGGTGATGAAGGAGGTGGGCGACTGCCTGCCCTCCAGCCTGCGGGAAACGGGAGAAGGCGGCTGCGCCTCCTGTCCGAGCATCCGCGCGCGGCTGTGCCAGGAGCCCCGGGGCTGAGCCTGACAGCCCGCTGCCGGTGCGAAGCGGATACCAAACGATGCATGATTATTCAGCCAGCGCACAGGCGGGGAGCATACCGCCCGCTGGCAGCGCCTCCGGCCATGACGGGGGCGTTTTCTTGTGCCTTGATGAAAATACAGCAAGAAAACGTGACAACCCCTCCCGGCTATGGTATCATAGCATCACCATGATGATGCAAAGGAGCATTGCTTCCGATGAATAAAACCTTTTATCCCTCTGTACTCCAAGGCGTGCTGGCGGCGCCGGCTTCCAAGTCCGAGGCGCACCGGCGCATGATCTGCGCGGGGCTGACCCACGCAACCACTGTCCTGTCCGGCTTTATGGACTCGGCGGATATGGCGGCGACCTCCCGGTGCCTGACGGCCCTGGGGGCATCGCTGGAGGAGGACGGCGACCGGCTGACGGTCACCGGCTGGGCGCACAGGCCCCGGAAGCTTCCCTCCCTGGACTGCGGCGAGAGCGGTTCGACGCTCCGCTTTTTTGTGCCCATCGCCATGGCGGTGACGGGGGGCGGCATGTTCCGCATGCACGGCCGGCTGGGCCAGCGGCCCATGGACGTGTACCGGGATCTGTTCGTGCCCCGGGGCGCGCAGTGGCGCATGGGCGTGGGCGCGGACGGCGCGGCGGAGCTGACCGTGCGGGGCTCGCTGACGGCGGGGAGCTATGTGCTGCCGGGGAACGTGTCCAGCCAGTTTGTGTCGGGGCTGCTGTTCGCCCTGCCCCTGCTGGGGGACGATTCCACCCTGACCGTGCAGACCCCGGTGGAATCCGCCGGGTACATCCGCATGACGGTGGAAGCCCTGCAGCAAAGCGGCATCGTCATTGAGGAAACCGCGCCCTTCAGCTGGCGGATTCCCGGCCGGCAGACCTACCAGGCCCGCAGCGGCAGCCTGTCGGGGGATTATTCCCAGGCGGCGGTGCTTCTGTGCGCGGGGGCGCTGGGGCATGCGGTGACGGTCACCGGGCTGATGGCCCGGACCACCCAGGGCGACCGGGCGGTGCTGCGGCATCTGGCGGCGCTGGGCGCGGAGGTGACGGAGGACGAGCGGGGCATCACGGTTCGCGGGAACGGTCTGCGCGGCGCGACGCTGGACATGCACGACTGCCCGGACATCGCCCCGGTGCTGGCGCTGACCTGCCAGCTGGCGCAGGGCGAGAGCCGCCTGACCGGCTGCGGGCGGCTGCGCCTGAAGGAATGCGACCGCCTGGCGGCCACGGTGGAGATCCTCAACGCGCTGGGCGGCAAGGCCCGGGCGGAGGGCGACGACATCGTGGTGGAGGGCGTAGCGCGCCTCAGGGGCGGCGTGACCGTGGACGGCTACAACGACCACCGGATGGTGATGCTTCTGTCCCTGGCGGCGACGTTGGCGGAGGAGCCTGTCACCGTGGAGGGCGTGGAGGCGCTGAACAAGTCCTGGCCGGATTATCTGACGGCCTATGCGTCCCTGGGAGGGAAAATGGCATGAGCAGCTTTTACGGGGAGCGGCTGAAGCTCTCCCTTTTCGGACAGAGCCACGGGGAAGCCATCGGCATCACCATGGACGGCTTTCCCGCGGGCATGGTGATCGATATGCCCCGTCTGGCCTCGGAAATGGCCCGGCGGGCTCCCGGCCAGAGCAAAATGACCACCAGCCGCCGGGAGCCGGACGCGCCGGAGTTCCTGTCCGGCGTGCTGGAGGGCCGCACCACCGGCCAGCCCATCTGCGCCATCATCCGCAACACCAACACCCGCAGCCAGGATTACGGCGAGGGCGTGGACCTGGTGCGCCCGGGCCATGCGGACTATACCGGGCATGTGCGCTATTTCGGCTTTGAGGACTGGCGGGGCGGGGGACACTTTTCCGGCCGGCTGACCGCGCCCATCACCCTGGCGGGGGCCCTGTGCAGCCAGTGGCTGGCGGACAGGGGCGTGCGGATCGCCTGCCACATTCAGCAGCTGGGCAGCGTCACGGACGATTCCTTCCTGGATGCGGATCCTCAGGCGGATTACGCGGACCTGAAGGGGATGCATCTGCCCGTCCTGCGCGCCGGGCTGGAGGAAGCCATGGAGGCTGAGGTTCTTGCGGCCCGGGAGGATATGGACTCGGTGGGCGGCGTGCTGGAGTGCATGATCACCGGTCTGCCCGCGGGGCTGGGCGCGCCCTTTTTCGACAGCGTGGAAAGCGTGCTGAGCCATCTGCTGTTCTCCGTGCCCGCGGTGAAGGCTGTGGCTTTCGGCGAGGGCTTCGGCTTTGCCGCCCTGCGGGGGAGCCAGGCCAACGATCCCTTCCGCATGGAGGGGGAGCGTGTGGTCACCACCAGCAATCATTCCGGCGGGATCAACGGCGGCATCACCAACGGCATGCCGGTGATCTTTCGCTGCGCGGTGCGGGCCACGCCCTCCATCGCCCGGGAGCAGCAGACGGTCTCCCTGCGCGAGGGGAAGGACGCGACCCTGGCGGTGCGCGGCCGGCATGATCCCTGCATTCTGCCCAGGGCGGTGCCGGTGATCGAGGCCATGGCGGCCATCGGCGTGATGGATTTGTGGAAGGAGCGGGCGGCATGCGTCAGGTAATCGCGTTCCCCGGCACGCAGGGGAGCTTTTCGGCCACGGCGGCTCAGGAGGCCTTTCCCCAGGGCGAATGCGTGGGGTATCCCACCTTCCCGGAGGCGGCTCAGGCCGTGGTGGACGGCGGGGCGGATTACGCGCTGCTGCCGGTGGAGAATTCCTTCGCCGGGGCTGTGCTGCCCACCTACTCCCTGCTGGAGAAGCTGCCCCTGCACATTGTGGGCGAAACCATGAAGGCCGTGCGGCATCAGCTGCTGGCGCTGCCCGGGGCGACGCTGCCGGGCATCCGGCAGGTGGCCAGCCATCCCCAGGCCATCGCCCAGTGCGACGAATTCCTGTCCACGCTGAAGGGCGTACAGATCGTGCCCTCCGCCAACACGGCCATCAGCGCCCGGGAGGTGGCCGGGAAGGGCGACCTGACCTGCGCGGCCATCGCCAGCGAGGAGGCCGCGAAGGCCTTCGGTCTGACGATCCTCCGGCGGGACATTCAGACCAGCAACCACAACACCACCCGGTTCTTCATCCTCTCCCGGGAGGCGACGCCTCTGGCCGAGCCCAGCAAGGCCACCGTCGTCTTCACCGTGAACAACGAGGTGGGCGCGCTGGTGCGGGTGCTGGCGTCCTTCGCGCGCAGCGGGCTGAACATGTCCCGCATCGAGAGCCGGCCCATGCCGGACACCACCTTCACCTACTTCTTCTCCGCCGACTTCGAGGGCAAGATGGACGCCGCCCATCTGAACACCGCCATGGCAGACGCCGCGCCCTTCACCCAGGAGCTGCGGCTGCTGGGCGTGTATCCCCGGGCCCGCAAGCCGGAGGATCGGCCGTAAGGAGAAAAAAATCAAGAAAATTTGCCGGAAGGGTTGACAAATCCGGGAAGGAATGATATGATAAACAAGCTGTCAGCGAGTGATGAAAATCATTCCATGGCATGCGGCATGTGGGCCCGTAGCTCAGCTGGATAGAGTGTTTGACTACGAATCAAAAGGTCGTGGGTTCGAATCCCGCCGGGCTCACTCAACACCTTGCCGCCGCCGGACAGCCGTGGGCCCGTAGCTCAGCTGGATAGAGTGTTTGACTACGAATCAAAAGGTCGTGGGTTCGAATCCCGCCGGGCTCACCAAATAAGGACTGAAACCTTGTTACAGGGTTTCGGTTCTTTTTTTGTGCCTGCAGAATCCTGATGCGAAACGGCAGATGCATCCGGTAATCTGTAATGACCGGACGCCCGCATGGCGGTTCAACAGGGGAATGCTGCCATTCGCCAGATGTCGAAAGCATCGGACACAATCATCGTGGATGGCGCCGATTCACAGGCAGCGTTTCACTCGGGCCACATGCTGTCCATCGACCAGATCACTGCGAACAGTAATGGCGACGTCTTTATCGCATTTGTCAGCCCGACATTTCCGGCGTGGTCAGCGTTCCTGGACGGTCAGTTCCCAGCCGGTGAAGCCTCGCCGATCAGATTGGGCACATACATTCCGGCAGACACTTCGGCTGAAGTGAGCTTCATTTTGCCCGGACAGCATGCCATAGCCAATGACATCCCTTACCAGACTGTCGACTGACCATGTTCCGGATGAGGAGGGCATAACGATATTCCGGGCGTTCAGACGTATGATCAGCATGTGCCTTGTGATCACCATGACGGCCGGTGTGCTGCCTGTCACAACATCATTGGCCGACAGCAGTATCATGCTCGACGATACGCAGCAGACTATCGCCCGCGCGGAATGACGGTTGCTGCAAATGCCGTTTTTTCATCAGAGATAGAATGCACAACGATCTCCGGAAGCGTCAATACGGTATACATAACCAGTACCAGGAATGGCATTGCGTACAAAATGACGGTATATCCGACCTCGCATCCGGGCGAATAGATCGCAGAAGGCTGTTTCGAGGGAACCAATTCAGGAACCTATGTGCCGGGCAATATGAACGTACACGATACGGTGCATTTCACCGAGGAGGACTTCGAAGCTGAGCTTCCCTACGACCAGCTGCCTGTGGAATGGCAGGATTATCCAAGCGGCATGGTTCTTGATCCGGAAACAGGGACGGGCATTCCCGGCGTGACGGTAACAGCATATTGCATCCTCCTGGATGAAAACGACCCCGAATTCTGGGACAAACCTCCGCCCGATACGGAGTACGGCGAGCTTTGGGATGCATCGGAATATTCGCAGCAAAACCCGCTGCTGACGGGCGAGGATGGAAGCTGTTCGTGGGATGTTCCGGAAGGATGGTGGAGCATCAGGTTCGAGAAAGATGGCTACGAAACATCCTGGAGCGAATGGATGTCAGTTCCGCCGATTCAAACAGAAGTGGATATCGTCCTGCCGCTGCAGGCAGGCTTTACTGTCAGCAGAACCACCTCTGACGATGCATCGGACGTGTTTGTCATTACCAACAACTGCAGCAGTGCCGGCGTTCTGATTGTCATCGCTGCCTGCGATGGCAGCGGCAACATGGCTGCATGTGCGAGCGAGTCTGCCGTGATGGATGCGCAGGCCTCCGTCAGCTGCGCGCTGAGCTATGCGTCGTGGAATGTGGCGATCGTCAAAGTATTCCTGTTGAACCCTGAGACCTATGCTCCGCTGCGCAATGCCTGGAAAAAGGCGTTTGACAAAGGCGGCTTTCATCATCCGGAAGACCGATGCGTCCTCGCACGGACAATGAACACAGTGCCATCCCCGGGCCAGGCGACACAGGTTGTCTGACCCTTTGCGCTGGGCCAATACCAGGCCGGGCGTAGGGGCAGGAGGGCATGCGGCTATGGACAGCCGGGACGAGACATTTTCGGCATGGCGTGCAGGATGACCGGCTGAACAGGCGTCCGACAGGCTGAGCACGCAGCCTGATCCGCTCACGGCGAAGGTGGAGTTTCCATGCAGCGAATACTGATGGTTTGGATGCAGGTACAGGAAGCAGCGCAAAGAAGCCGTTACCAGGAGGATGCCGGGCGTGGAGAGTCCGGGACACCGCTGCGCCGCGCCTGACGATAGCTGCGGCTATTGCTTTCCGAGGGCCGTGGAAGTGGGATGTATGCATTTGGGGTTGAAGGCATGAGATGATCGCTGTCATTCGGATGATTGCGGCTTGCAGCGGGAGCATGACGGATTGAAGGGCGATCCGGGCATTATGAAAACAACAGGGAGCAGCTTCACTGTCGGAAGCGGTTTATTCTATCAAGCTGAAGGTATCCGGCAAGGGCATTGGCAATATTCATTGCGGATACAGGGATTATTCGTCCAAGCTGTTCCGGATAAGAACGGCTATATCGACTTCCTGATCTGCAGCGCTCTGTCGGCTGATAAGGGGCTTGGAAAGTCCGGTACACCGTGTCCGTCGATGTCACGGCGCCCTTTTGTCTGAGCAGGCTGTTTGCGGTCATCAGCATTGACTTCTCCAGAGACTGCATGAGCCATCAGCAGACCGAAAGCTGCACACCAGCCAAAGGCGGGATGGCAGCTCTGCTTCACGTGCCCGCCGGCAGTCACGCCGGGAGGGCGCTGGCCAATTCTATTTCGCCAGCTGATCGCCCCGCACACAAGGCCTTCGAGAGACCGGATACTGTTCACCAGCCGGTTGGGCAGGGAACCCGATGGATAACGCTTACAGGGTGCTGATTCTTTGGTTGGACAGGGAGGGCTGCATCACCGGCGAGAACGTCTGCATCGGCGATGGCCTGACCCGGCAGAAGACTACGGGGATTGCGGGTGGGGAATGGACGGGAAGCTCAAAGATCATGGGCCGTGCTCGGGCTTTCATCCTCAAGCACGACTGATGATTTTACGGGAGTGCTTGGCAAATCCATCCGGTGCTTCTCCGGACAGACTCTCACTTGATCAGCCCGCTGTCCCTGAACAGGACTCGCTTTCAGCACGGCCTTCAGCATCCCCCGCTTCATGAAGCCCAGCTTTACGCCGATGATCGGCTTCTAGACAATGGCGTTGTAGCATGCGCGCAGCAGTTTGCACACATCATACTTGCTGGCACGCCACGGTCAACGTTCAGCAGCGTGTAGACCGCCTCCATGCCCGTGCGCATCAATATTCGATGGTGAAGCAGGTGTTCCGGGGCGTCTCCGTGAACTGGCCGAGAAAGGCGTAATTGACGGAACCCTCCGGTACCATACGCGGGTGATCCTCGTTCTTCACAGGCTGGAAGAAGGCGTTGATGTACGGTAAGAAGCAGGTCGTGGTGTGGCAGATGTTCCCCGTCAGCAGGTCGATCCGCACCCCTGGCATCCTGCTGTAGGACAGCCACTCCCGGCTTGCCTCCTCGCCGGTGCATTCACGCAGGGGCTTCTTCATATGGTTAACTGGCCTGCTGGTGTTCGGCGCATAGAGCCGAACCATCACCATGTTCTGGGCCTGCGTCTTATACTGCGGCTGGCGGTTGATCGTCCAGGGGAAGTATCAGGTTTCACTGCTGTCCTGAACGGTCACGCTGCTTCCGGTGGGTACCTCCCGGTGCGGGGACCGTGCTTGCGAACGGCCGTGGTATGCCGGATGGTCTTCTTGTTGGAGATGACGGCCGTCGAGCTTATCCAGCGGGTGACCTCAATGTCGCTGCAGGACGCATTTGGTTGGCCGAACCCATCGTGGGGGGGGGAAAACTGTGCGGCAAGCGCTTTCCGCACGTCTCAGAAAACGCTACGCCTGTTTTTCAGACTGCTCAGATTGCCGACGGTCACGATGCCGACGTGCTCCATGTCCATACCGTACTCGCTGCGCACGCCGTGGGACTCCGTGTGCTTGACCAGCAGCAGAATCAGACTCTTATACTGGTTCAGCTTTGTGAAACACATCGCGCTGAAGCCTGGCGTTTCATACGGCAATAAGCATCGTCATCCTTCTTTCGAGAAAGATGACCGCATATCCCAAAGGGGCTGTTGAAATGGATTGCAGCCATCGAACAGGCGGGCAGATCATTGCTCACCTCAGGAAACATCGAGAAATATCTCAGGAAGTGCTTTCAGGGCCTTAAGACGTCTTGCTCTGTTACCTCGCAATGATTGAAACTGGTGCGAAAAAGCCAATGTCGATACTTTTCGGAAAATCGCTGTGACTTTCGGCAAACGCCTAAGCGAACATATCAAAATGATCGAGGATGAACGTGAAAGGCCACAGGCTTGCGCTGATGATAAAACGAAAGTCCGGTGTTGCACCCACTGAACTGGTTAAGCGATCATAACTGAATTCTGCGCTCTGATGCAACCAATGATATGACATGTATCCTCATAAGTCCATCCATTATGCTTAGAATAGGCATACATATTCATTTGTCTGTGAAAGCGGACACTCTGGCTTGCATTAGATAATGTAATGTGGTAAAATAAGGAATACTATGTGCGGAGCATGGAGGGTGAATCCTTTATGCTTTGTGGTGCATGTACATAACCCATGCCATGAAGAATGAGGCGGAGGAATCGTGCATGCAAGAATGATCGTATCCATTGAATATGGAAATCATTGCTTTGTCAGAAGGCTGAACGATTCTGTGAGCACCAACGACATTCAGAAGATGATCATGGTTGCTGCCCGCCAAGAAAAAGCAGGCATGATCTCAAGACAAAGGAGCGCTGCAAGATGGACCGTAGTAATGATCCGGCATATGTTGAGGAAAGCAACAACCTTGCAACTGTCGAGCATCACATTGATGCGGTGATCATGGCGCAAACGTCCGCTGCTCAAAAACTGCAACATGAGATCGACGCTTCATGGGTCTGCACTGACTACGAAAGCGTCCATGAAAGAAAAGCGCTTATGGATATGCAGCGAGGGCACTATGAAAAAGCCGATCTATACGAGACATACAAGCCGTCTCCGTACTTTGGCAGAATGGATTTTGATGTTGTGGAATCCGGCAGAGTCATCAGAGAGGGCGCAACATACTTGATCGGCAAGGCTGGTTTTCAATCTGTAGATGGAAAGGAAATTGTCGTTGATTGGAGAAATCCTGTGAGTACGTTTTTCTATCAGAAGACGCAACGGGATTTTCTCCATAATGGATGCAAGTACACGCTTCTTCTGCGTCGCGCCTTTGATATCAGGAATGCGGAACTGCAAGGCCTTGAGACAGAATATGATGGTGAGGATGTAACGCTGGATGGTGACGTGATCGATCCGTTCCTGCTGACAGTACTCAAGGATAAGCGCAGGCAGACCAGAATGACGGACATCATCCGCACCATTCAGGAAAATCAGAACAACATCATCCGCAGGCCATACGGGGACAGCTTTGTTGTGCAGGGATGCGCTGGTTCGGGGAAAACCATGATCATGCTGCATCGCCTTTCCTTCCTGATGTACAATTATCCGAAGCTGCCGCTCGCCAACATCAAGATCATCACACCCAACAAATATTTCGATGCGCATATCAGTGATCTGAGCCATGAGCTTGGCCTGGCAAATATTGAAAGGTACTCTGTTGATGAGTACTACTATTATCTGATTCAGAAATACCATCCTTCAGACAAATCAATGCCCTCGGTCAGAAGCGAGAAATCACTCAGCGAGAGTCTGCTGCTTGAAGTATATGACCCTCGCTATGCCGATGAGATGGCCAGGCGCTATGATGCTTATTGGGAGGATGCGATACAACGCCTGCAGACTGCCGGATATCAGGAGCTTCTGCGACAGTTCAAACAGATACAACCGAACCTTTCTGCGCATAATGTCGACGCCTGTGAACAGATCCTCAATTCGCTGAGGCGCATTGATAGACAGGTCACCATCATACAGCAGGGGATCAAGGATGCCGAAGCCCGTCTTGAATACAACCGAACACAATTGCAGTTGGAGGAAGGCAAGCTGACCCAGGCCGCCTTTGAACTGCAGAAAGCTCAGGCTGAAACGCAAGCCGAAATTGAAGCCGCTGTTCAAAGCGATCAGAAGAAATTGGAAGAGGTTCAGAGAAAAATTGCAGAGGTCGTGCAATCGATCAGCGTAACAGAGGCCATCATCAAGCTGTATACAAAGGAAAAGGCCGAAGCCCAAGACGAAGTGTACAACGCAACAGCATTTCTGCAGGCCAATGGCACTTATACAGGATACTATGCCGCCCGCAGCGACAGTCCGCTTTGCAGGATGATTGATGCTGCGGTTGCTGATACGGCGCAAGAGATCGATGCTATGCGCATAAAAAAGGATCAAATCAGAAACCAGCATGAAGGTTTCAACCTCTGGAATCAGGAAAACATAAACTATATCATGTCAATCCTCAATTCCATTCAGGCAAATCGCGCGGCGTACACAGATTATGATCAGTTTATACAGCTTCCTGAGGACGATCCTCTGCACTTCAGCATTTATCGTGAGGTAGAGGAACAGATCAATATGATCGCCCGTCTTCGGGAGCAGTTGAAAGGTGCCGCGCAGTATAATTTTGTACTGCGCAACCGTGTTCGTCGTGAACTGAACGCCGCGATGACTGCTTTTACGGAACAGGCTGATGCCGCCCTTGTCAGTATTGAGAAGGATGCCCGGCTACGCCTGTCGGCCTATGAAACGCAGCGCAAGGCTGTGTCGCGGCAATTGGTACAAGCTGAAGAACAGCTTGCTGAACAATACAGGATCTTTGAGGAAAGGCTCCAGGCCGCGGGCAGGCAATACATTGATCAGCAGAGGAAAACTCTTTATTCAGCTCAAAACATCTGCGAGGACAATGAGAACAAGCTTCCTGCTCTGAAAGCCCAGAGAGATGACCTGAAGAAGCGGGAACGCTATTTGAATTCCTTGCAGCCAATCTACCAGCTGGCATTGAATCATCTGAGGGAGCAGGGGTATATTCCTCTGGCCACCCTGACGGATAAGCCTCGCGAGCTGCTGTCGCCATTCGCATCGCACCTGAACCGGCAGTACGAGGTTTGCCAAAGTGGGAAGCGCGAGGTGGACAGGCTGCGGTATTCCATGCCGCGGCTTGAACAGGAGATCAATCAACTCAAGGCAAAAGGTATTACAGACGAGACTGTTCGCTGCTGGACAGCGTGCAAGGAGATTGCCGATACTCTCTCCTTTGAGGCAGTCGAAGAAAACGTAGCTTTTGCTCAGCTGTCGGAGGCGTATCGCCGGCATGATCAAAAGTATAATAAGCATACCTATCGGCACAAAATGTACCTTTCCCTGCTGTTCTGCACGCTGTATTGCAAAAGACCCAGTATCATGGACAGCTTCATCAATATCGATGAGGCGCAGGACATTTCCATTGCCGAGTATCGTATGCTGGGCGCCATTCTGGGCCCCCGCTGCAGCTACAACCTGTATGGCGATGTGAATCAGGTGGTATACAGCTATAAAGGTATCGGTGGATGGGTGGAGGATATTCCCGACATTGTTCACGGCAATATCTTTATGCTGAACGAAAACTACCGTAATACCATTCCTGTCACTGACTACTGCAACAGGGAGTTCGGCGTAGGCATGACCGCTATTGGTATCAACGGAGAGGAAGTGGCTGAGCAGAGCCTGCAGGATGCGATTCAATGGATCGCCCGGATGAAGCAGAATACGCCTGATGCCCGGGCAGCGATCATCTACCGCCACGGGATCAGGAGCATCCAGGATAAACTGCGTTCGCAGCTGAAGCCGCTGATCGAGTTTTCCTGGTCTGAGGTGGACGACAAGCGTCTGTCGGTCATCTCGGTTGAGATGGCCAAGGGTCTGGAGTTTGAATATGTTGTTGTCGTCACGGATCAGATGTCCGAAAACGAACGCTATGTGGCCTTTACCCGCGCCATGGAAGCGCTTGTTGTGGTCAACGAGCAATTTGCTCGCAACACGGATCATACGGATGATGAAGACGGTAATGATTCCGATGACACCACGGCGGGCATTGATGCGCAGGGGAATGGAAATGGAGCATACACTCCTCAACAGATGGAAATAGCCAAAGCAATGCGATTCGATGCGTAGTTCCTTACAGGAGTGCGCTATAGGCTTCTGGTGGATGCGCTCAGTGCCATTAACATCACATACTGTGCGGAACTGATGAAGCGGAAGCTCTGGCCTTTCATGAATCGCAACCGACTTTATAGCATCAAAGAACGGATCGAAGCCAGGCAAGAGAAGCTGCATGCAATTTCCACAGCAATATGCAGAATGCTTCACGCAAGTTGGTTTTGGCAGTGGTGAAGAGCGCTGCGGGTTTCCAGAAGGTGCTCTTCTGGGGCATATGCATCGTTACATCGAAGCACGTGATCTTCCCGCGGAACTCGACGATGCTGATGGTTGTCTGATTTGTGGGATATCGCTTGATGATACATATCACGGGAACCTTGCATTGGAAGGCCGTCTTACAATTGCGCCGACTCACTTGGATTGCCATGCACGATATACGGCGGAAGACTCTATTTGTGTCTGCCCTAATTGTCATACCGCGTTGCATCATCTTCGCCCATGGCGGACAGCAATGGATTGTGAGAGCATACTGAAAGAATGATGGGAGCGTAATCGCGCATGAACGGATACGAGTGGACGGGCGAATATGGTATTTTTCGCCTGATACTATAGAAGCCAATTTTGGAGAAGGAAATACGGCCGGTATTCAAGAAAGAACTGGATTATTTCCATATGGATCAATAGTGGCAGTATCCGGATGCCGATGCACCGATTCTGTGAGCCGAAAGAATCCGCAGATATATCCTGAATGGTGAATGGGTGGCTGAAGTTATAGGCGGTGGGTTTTACACGAAACCAAAGATCAAGGTGCTGAAAAAGGATCCTGAACTACAACCTGTTGATCTTGACTGCCTGTGGGAGGTTAACGCTTCCCTGATTACGGACATGGAGCCAATGTGCTATCCGATTCATCCAGGAAACATAGGACACCTATAAAGCAATGGGATATGCGTTTACCGTGGGTTTCAGGGGCGGAAAAGACTTTCTGGCGTTGCTGGATTTTGTTGCAAAAGCATTGGCCCCCCAGGCAGAAGCATGTGATACAATCCATATGCATTCCGAAAGAATATGCACAGGGAACCATCCGAATCACGCTTGGCAAAGACAATACCGAAACACATATCGAACAAATGATAGCCTCAATCAAGCGAATAATTGGTGAACGAAGATAGTCTTTACCGCAAACATGCTATCCTCTACGGAGAACAAGGATAACAAAAAGAACGTTGCGTATGCAGCGTTCTTTTTTGCTCCCAATATGGATTCATGGTTAATGCGATCGTGTGGAGAAAGCGGTCAGTCCTGCAGGTCGACAAGCGCAACGATCAGGGGCATCCATGCGCATCAGGCATTCACGGGTACGAATCGTGTCAGCTGCGGCGCCTGTGACGGATACTGCCCTCCTGGGCAGATTCCCACGGGACTGGTGGCAGAATGCATTACCGGAAGGTGACATAGCGTGCAGGTACGAAGCCGTACACGGGCATCACTTGGCCGCCGTTCACCGATGACTCGCCTGTGGAGCAGAAGTACACCCACAGGTTGCCGTCTTCGTCCAGAATGCTGGCTGCAGCATAGGCGCTGTTACGATGGATGTCAATGGTGTTGTAGCCACGGCGCGCACTGCTGGGCTCATCTGCCAGCGGAGCGCTTGCGTCAATGACAATCGGCAGAAGGGCAAGATCAATCTCCGGATAGCAGCTGCCGTAGGTGACGTTGTCCGCGGGCGCGTAAGCGAAACGCGTGACGGCCTGGCCGTTGCTCTGCCCGTTATACTGGATCAGTATCCACTCCCTGCCATCCCGGATGATCCGACCATACACGATGACGCGCTCACCATTGCCCACGATGGCCTTGCTGCTGGCGGAGCGATAGTATTCTTCTCCCGGCCCGGTATAGACGGCCAGATTGGAACTCGGGCATTGAATGAGCTCCGTCCCGTAGCTGACCAGCCGCGGCACATCGTCGATGCAGTTGGCAGTATGGACGGTATCCGACAGGACATTGCTGGACAACTTCACCCAAACCGCAGGACGGACGCCATTTCGGTTGTCTGTGCATTGGTCACCGAGATAGAAATTGCCCTCACGGCCAATGACAACCACAGGATGCTTGATATCGTATGAGCGGATCCACCAGGGGCAGGAGATCTTGTCGCCGGTATATACGCCCTGCGTCATCGCGTAGGCTGTGGGCAGAACGACTCGCTGGGAGGTGGAAGGAAGATACTGCTCAACTTCCTCGATGCTGAGCAGGAAAACGTTGTCATGGTTCAGCGGTTCGGGGAGCAGCGCATTCCGCTCCGATGAGACAAAGGCTTCCTGGAGGAATTCACCGTTCAACCATGCGCGCAGGCTGCTTGTCGACCATTCAGGCTGGCTGGCGTTGTGATTGAGGGGACGACAATCCAGCACTTGCTCTGCGAGAAGCAGCGCACGGTCATCCTGTACATCCAGCACCTGCCAGTTGATGGCTTCACGGCCATCCGACTTGATGGCGTTCTGCTCATAATGCCCGAAGGATACGTATTGCCCGACGGTTAGGCTGACGATGGGCCGGTTTTCGGGTGTGGATGCGGACATGGCAGTGGGTGAGGACATGAGCGTGGCTGTGACCGCAGCTGCAGTTGCAGATGCGCTCTGGACTGCAGTCGGGGATGCCCCATCGGCCAACAGGGCAAGCGCTGCTGTTGATGATGATGCGCTGACGGAGTGAATGGGCTGATCATCCATGTCGTTCTCCATGCCGGGCAGCCAGCGCCAAAAGACGATGACGCCAAGCAGCACGACAACCACCACACTGAGCGCGATGATGATGCCGATCAGGAGGCTGTTGTTGCTATTGCCACTTTTTCGGGGTGCGTCATTCGTATGGAATGCCGGCGTCTGTCCGGTTGCTTCATCAAACGTACCAGGAACGCCGCTGAAATCACTCCAGTGTTCATGCTTGCAGCGGGTACAGCAGTGATGCCGCGAGTTGTTGATCGTACCGCAATAGCTGCATTTCCAATATGTCATTCTGTCGTTCCTCCTGATGCTGTTGGCTGCGGCTGTCAATCTGCAGAGTCGTGCAATGATACCCAGTCTGTCCATGCGATGGCATGTGCAGGGTCATTTGGTGGAGGTGTGTATGCCTAGGGGCAACATCATTACGTCCGCTGCGAACCCTGATTCAGCAAAGCGGAAGCCGTTGAATCCACAATGCCCGACGGTTCCGGCGCGCGGCCGGGTGATGAGAAGGGCTCCGGTGAAGGCGTATGCGTGCTGGTGATGGCTGTCAGTGGTTCGCCGCCACGGATCGTGTTCAAAGCAATCTCACAGCTGTCCGTCGCAGAATGTCTCCGGGCTGACTGGTTACGCAATGTGCAGACCATCCCAATGGTCGTCAATGATGGTACAGCCTGCCCTGCACGGATCACAGGAAATTTGCCGGCGATGCTGCCGGTGTATGGCATGTGATCAGCTGTGCCCCGCATCATCCGCATGCTGTATTCCGTTCTGTTGATCACCTGCAGAGATGCCCAGAATTATGAAACAATCCAGATAATACCACAACCAGTATATCACGAATATTGGCGGAAGTCCACTTGCAACCTTTGGTTTTACCGATTTTGCAGCGGAAATTGTATCTTGGCGGGCTTCTGTACATTGCCAGCAGGCATGCCTTTCATGGGAGATGCGATTTGCCTCTGCTGAATACAAGGACAGCACGATGGAATGTTCCATCGTGCTGTGTGGATCAGTTTTTTCAGGATCAGGCGACGCTGACGTACGGCCAGACAGGCGATGGTTCAGAGCCTTCAGCATCTGTCCAGCGGTCACTTGTCAAACTTCAGGGTAATCGCCTTGCCGTCAAAGCCGCATTCCGCCCCGGGAAAGAACGCCTGCGCGTTGGGCAGATACGCCATGGGATCCTCCACCATCTGGGAGTAGTGCATCAGCCACAGCCGCCTGACGCGGGCCTTCTGCGCCAGCTGACCGGCCTGCGCGAAGTTCATGTGGCCGTGATCCGCGGCCAGCTGGGCCTGAGCGTTTTCGCCATAGGTCGCCTCGCACAGCAGCAGATCCGCATCCTGGCTGGCCTGCTCCAGCGCGTCGCAGACGGCGGTGTCGCCGGAGAAGACCACCTTCAGGCCCTTGCGGGGCGCGCCCATCACCATTTCCGGCAGAATGGTCTGTTCTCCCAGCTGCACGCTTTCGCCCTTCTGCAGCATCCGCCACTGATTGGTCGGCACGCCCAGCGCCTTCGCCTTCTCCGGCATGAACCTGCCCGCACGGGGCAGCTCAAAGACATAGCCCTGGCTGACGACCCGGTGCGCTGTGGCCACAGGCGTCAGGCGCGCGCCCCCGGGCCATCCCTGGCAAAGCTGGGTCAGTTCCACGCCCCCGGCGGGCAGGGAGACCAGCTTCAGCTCGTAGGGCAGCCAGCCGATCAGGGGGATCATGTGCTCCAGTTCCTTTTCCATATCGCCGGGGCCCACAAGGGTCAGCGGCTCGGTCCGGCCCATCATGCTCATGGTCTGCAGAAGGCCCGGCAGGCCGAAGATGTGGTCGCCGTGATAGTGAGTCAGGGCGATCACGTCGGTCTTGACAAGGCTGACGCCTGCCTTCCGCGCCGCGGTCTGGGTGCCCTCGCCGCAGTCAAAGAGGATCGAGTGTCCGCCGCATACCAGCAGCGCCGCGGTTTCCGCGCGGTCCGGCAGCGGAATCAGGGCAGAGGTGCCCAGCAACGTTACATTGATCATGCTTCATCCCCAGGGTTATCATGTTTTTCCCGCGACGCTCGCGCTCAGCAGCTCGGCGGGGCCGAAGCGTCATCCGCAGGCGGAAGATCATCGCTCGTCAGGTATGCCGTGGGCACGGCCTTCGTCAGCCATACGCCGTTGACCGACCGGTAAAACACATACCCGTCCCTGCGCATCTGCCCGGCATGCACGGTCAATACCACCGGCCTGCCGTGCCGCGCGCCGACCTGTACGGCGGTCGCCCTGTCGGCGGAAAGATGGACGTACAGCCGCGTCCGGGGCAGCAGCCCCTCTTTCAGAATGCTGTCCACATATTTCCTGCCCGTGCCGTGGAACAGAACCTCCGGCGGCTCCTGCGCCTCCAGCTCCACATCCACCGGGACGGAATGCCCCTGATTGGCCCGGATTTTCGTCCCGTCACCGCTGAAGGAAAACCGCTGCTTGCTGTTGTTCGCAACGATTTCCTCCAGCATGGCCCGGTCGAAGGGGCGGGTTTTCCGGATGCCCGCAATCAGCTGCTCCACGTCCGCCCAGCCGTGCTCGTCCAGGGTGATGCCGATGGTTTCCGGCCTGTGCCGCAGAATCAGCGACACAAAGCGGCTGTTGTTTTCCTGCGCCTTGCTCAGATGCACGGACGCATCCTCCGTTCCGCGCGGGGCGGAGCGTTCCTGCCTGTGCGTCTCTTTCCGTCTCAGGGTCGACAGATACGCCGCCGTCTGCCGCAGGGCGTCCTCCTTGCATACACCGGCCAGCCGCATCTTGTGGGCGTAGGCCAGCGCCTGATGAAAATCCTGGCCGGGCTCGAAGCCCGCGGCAATCAGGTCGGCCCCCTGCACAAAGGGCCGGGCCATGATCTCCTGATACCGGGCAAGCATCTGCTGCAGATAGGCTTCCGTGGGGCCGTAGTCCTGCTCGAAGCCCCGGCCGAGGGCATCCGCCCGGGACAGCAGCAGCAGATCCTCCGGGCATACGCTTCGGTCGAACAGATGGCAGCAGCTCTTCGCGCCGGACTTCTGCGCGGCCAGCAGGTTCGGCCGCATGTGCAGAAGCACCATATTGGTCACATACTGGTGCAGCCGCTTCTCGCTGGTGATCCTGGACAGGAAGGCTTCCGCCAGGGGAACGCCCGCCTCCTCGTGACCCAGGGCGCGGATCCGGCCGTGATCATCCTGCTGGGCTTCCTTCTTGCCAAGGTCGTGGCAAAGGGCCGACAGCATCAGGGCCAGGGGCTCCTTCGCCTGCGCTCTGAGCAGGGCCGCCTGATCCAGCACCAGCATGGTGTGGTTCCACACGCTGCCCTCCGGATGGAAGCGGGGCTCCTGAGGCACGTCCGTCAGCGCTTCCAGCTCCGGATACCAGTCGTGCAGCTGGCCCATCCGCCGCAGCGTTTCGAAGTACACGCTGGGCCGCGGCGACTCCAGCAGCGCCTTTTCCGTTTCGCCAAAGACCCGCTCCCGCGCCAGCGAGGAAAGATCCATCCTGCCGCACAGGGCCATGGTTTCATCCGCCACGCGGAAGCCGTACCGGGCCGCAAACCGGGCCGCCCGCATCACCCGCAGAGGATCCTCCGCAAAGCTGGCGTCGTTCACATGGCGGACAATGCCCTCCCGCAGATCCGCCTGGCCGCCGAAGTGATCGATGATCTCACCGGTCAGCACGTCCTCCATCAGGGCGTTCATGGTGAAATCGCGCCGTCGGGCAGCCTTCTCCGTGCCGGAGAAGGGATCGGCGTCATCCGCGATGTTCCGATGCCCTCGGCTGGCGCCCGGATCCTTCAGGGGCATGGCGATGTCCAGATCGCAGTGCCTCAGGCCGTAGACGCCGAAGCTGACACCCGTTTCCAGCCGCTGACCCAGACTGTCCAGAATGTCCTCCAGCGCACCGGCGCTCACGCCGTGCACCTCGATGTCCACATCCTTGTTCTCCCGGCCCAGCAGCTGATCCCGCACCATGCCGCCGACATAGTAGACGCGGCCACCCTGCTCGGCGACCCGCTGAGCAATCCGCTCAGCCATTTGCTGATTCTTGTCCATCACAGACGTCACCTTCTTTCATCTGCCAGTGGGTTGACTGCATCGGGCGATGCTCCTGCCCAAATGCCCGACGGGAAAAGGATAGCATGCGTTTGTGCCGGTTTTGCGTTCGATATCCGGTTGGAACGCTGCGTGGCCCTGCATGAATGGCTGTATCATAGCACATCGGTGGGGGAAATGCAATCGTGGAGATGATCCGCGCGGCCCGGGATATCATCAGCCGGGCGATGGCGCGGGCGTCTGATGCCTGCCGCGTCCTGGACTGCGCCGGCCGATGTCCCCGCATCGGGCAAGAAAAACAGCCACAGCAGTTTCAGCCGCTGTGGCTGCCAGGCGATGGCGATGCTTATGCCAGGCGCAGGATCATCCGCAGCACGCGGCGGACGCTGGTTTTCACGTCCTCGCGGCTGAGACGGCCCTCCTGCATCATCTTCAGGGTGTGCTCGGGCATGCCGCACGCCATCTTGATGTCGTTGCCCGCGGCGATCTCGACGTACTGGGCGCCGTGGGTGTACCAGTCGGTGGTCACGGCCCCGTCAAAGCCCCATTCCTCGCGCAGAATGCCGGTGAGCAGGTCGCGGTTCTCGGAGGCCCGCAGACCGTTGACCAGGTTGTAGGAGCTCATGATCGTCCAGGGGGAGGCCTGCCTCACGCAGATCTCGAAGGCCTTCAGGTAGATCTCCCGCAGCGCCCGCTCGGACAGGCGGGAATCGCACTCCCGGCGGTTGGTCTCCTTGTTGTTGCAGGCGAAGTGCTTCAGCGACGCGGCTACGCCCATGCTCTGCATGCCGCGGATCATGGCCGAGGCCAGCTTGCCCGCCAGCAGCGGATCCTCGGAGTAATACTCGAAGTTGCGGCCGCACAGGGGGCTGCGGTGGATGTTGATGGCGGGGGTCAGCCATACGCCGAAGCCGTTCTCCCGTACCTCCTCCGCGCCCGCGCGCCCCACCTCGAACACGATCTCCGGATCCCAGGTGCAGGCCAGCAGCGTCGCGCAGGGGAAGGCTGTGGTGTTCACGCCGACCTCCTTCAGGATGCGCAGACCGGCAGGGCCATCGGCGGTCATCACGTTGGGCACGCCCCGGGGCGGCAGGTTGCCGAAGCCGCCCGTGTTGGCCACGCCGCGCCCGGGCTGGCCGCCCAGCAGATGCACCAGCTCCTCGTCGGACAGCACGTCGACGAATTCATCCAGGGTGGCGCGGCCCTCGTACACGTCCATCAGCGTGGGGAAGGGCAGCTTGTCCCACCAGCCGGGCACCGGGCCCGACCACTCCACGGACTGCTGACCGTCATAGGGGATGGCCTCGTCGATGATCCGCTCCGGCGCGGGGCCGCAGCCGGGCACCGGGGTGTAGCTGCCATCCGCGCGAAGCCTGCGGGGCAGGGAAGTGGGCTGGCACCGGGGGCTGAGCTGCTCGAGCACCCGATCCTCCTCCACCGTGTAGACGAAGGCGGCGGGCCTGGTATCCCGGACGTTCGCGCCCACGTGGAAGCGGTAGTCGCCCTTCTCCAGCACATAGGCCGAGGCGCAAACCCTGCCCTCGTCGTCATAGCTGGCGAACTGGTAGGGCGTGAAGGAAATCGTCACCGTCTCCGTCTCGCCGGGAGCCAGCAGACGTGTCTTGGCGAAGCCCACCAGCACCCGGGCAGCCTTGCCCAGACGGCCCTGAGGCGCCTCGCAGTACACCTGCGCCACCTCGCGGCCGGCCACGCTGCCCGTGTTGGTCACCGGGACGCTCACGCGGATGTCCTCGCCATGGACGCCGACCTCCGCCTCGCCCAGGGCGAAGGTGGTGTAGCTCAGGCCGAAGCCGAAGGGATAGCACACCTTCTCCGCCGCGCCGGGGATGGTCTCGAAGTAGCGGTAGCCCACGAAGATGTCATCCTCGTAGGTCACATAGTCCTCGGACTCGTTGAAGCCCTCGGAGGACGGATACGCCGCGAAATCCACCGCGAAGGTATCGTTCAGGTGGCCGCTGGGGCAGACGTCGCCGCACAGCACGTCCGCCGTGGCCATACCGCCCTCCATGCCTGCCTGCCAGGCCAGCAGCGCCGCCTGAATGCGGGGATTGTGATGGAACCAGGTGGTGTCCATCATGCCGCCGGTGTTCAGCACCACCGCCACCCGGGGGAAGGCCGCGGTGATCCGCTCCACCAGCGCGGCCTCCTCGCGGCTGAGGAAGTAGTCCCCGTCGAAGGCCTCGCCCGTGCGGTCGTAGCCCTCGCCCGAGAAGCGGCACACGATGATGATGGCCGTATCCGTCCAGGCCCGGGCCTGCATCAGCAGATCCTCGGGCAGCGCGGGCTCCACCGTCTGCCCCGGATGCTTGCCCTCGGCGTACTGACGTGCCACGTCTGCCCGGTAGTAGCTGCTCAGCGGGGCGAACAGCCGCACCCGGCCCTGGCTTTCCTTTTCCTCCAGGCCCTCCAGGATGCTGCGGACATAGGCGCAGGTCACGTCGCCGCTGCCGCCGCCGCCCTTGACATAATCCGCCTGGGCCTTGCCGAACACCGCGATGCGCTGCCCGCCGCCCAGGGGCAGCAGGCTGTCCTCGTTCTTCAGCAGCACCATGCCCTCGCCGGCCGCCCGACGGGACAGCGCCCGATGCGCCTCGCACCCGGTCACCCTCGTTTCCCTGCCCTCCAGCGGACTGCCCGGCATAAACCGGATCCGCTGCCATTTGCTTTCGCTCATGGAAGAATCCTCCTGTATGCAGCGCGTTCTTCCGCTGCTTTTTTCCTATTATAGCACCCTTTGTCCAAAAGGGAAACGGGGTATGTCGTTTCCGGAGAAAATGATGGCGTACCGGTACATGCCATCGCCCCGGGGATGGGCTGACGCCGCCGCTTGACGATGCTTCGCGCGGATGGTACAATAGCGGAAAGCATACCGACAGGAGGCGTTTTCATCATGATGAATGTGGCAATCCTGGGCGCGGGCGCCATCGCGGGCAGCATGGCCCAGACCCTGCAGGGCATGAAGGCGAAGGGACGGCCCGTGGCGCTGTATGCCGTGGCCTCCCGCAGCGGGGAGAGGGCGAGGGCCTTCGCGGAGAAGTGGGGTGCTGAGAAGGCGTATGATTCCTATGAGGCCATGCTGCAGGATCCGGCGGTGGATCTGGTGTACGTGGCCACGCCCCACAGCCATCACGCGGAGCATACCCGTCTGTGCATCGGCCACCGCAAGCCCGCCCTGGTGGAGAAGGCCTTCACCGCCAACGCCCGTCAGGCCCGGGATGTGCTTGCCTGGGCCCGGGAGCAGAGCGTGCTGGTGACCGAGGCCATCTGGACGAGGTACATGCCCGTGCGCAGGATGGTGGACGAGCTGCTCGCCGCGGGGGAGATCGGCGAGCCGAGGCTGCTGACGGCCAACCTGGGCTATCTGATTGACGGCAAGGAGCGCGTTGTCCGGCCGGAGCTGGCGGGAGGCGCGTTGCTGGACGTGGGCGTGTATGTGCTGAACTTTGCCTCGATGACCTTCGGGGATGACGTGGCGCGGATGGACAGCTCCGTAAGCATGTTCGATACCGGCGTGGACTGTGCCGAGAGCATTGACCTGTACTACCGGGACGGGCGCATGGCCAAGCTGTATGCCGCGGCCAACGTCCGCACGGACCGTCACTGCATGATCTACGGCACGAAGGGCGCCATCATGCTGGACAACGTGAACAACCCGCAGGTGATCACCATCTACGACGACGTGCAGCGGGGGGCGGTGCGCAGGGTGATTCCCGTGCCGGAGCAGATCACCGGCTACGAGTACGAGGTGGAGGCCTGCATGAAGGCTCTCGAAACCGGCGCCCTGGAATGCCCGGAGATGCCCCATGCCCAGACCATCCGCATGATGGAGGTCATGGACGAGCTCCGCGCCCGGTGGGGCATGGTCTACCCCTTCGAATGACAGCAGAAAAGCAGGAAGGCTGAAGCGGCCTTCCTGCTTTTGCTATGCGTATTACTCAATCCAGTGGACGTAGCCTTCCTTGCGGGGGATGGCGGGGCGGACGCCGCCCTCCTCGGGATAGCCGAGGATGCAGTGGCCGATGCCCTCGTAATCGCCGGTGATGCCCAGGTCGGCCAGGATGGCCTTGCCCTCGGGGGAGTCGAACTCCTCCTTGGCCCGGTGGATCCAGCAGGAGCCGATGCCGTGATCGTGGGCGGCCAGCAGCAGGTTGCCCATGACCAGGCTGCCGTCGTACAGGTGGGTGCCGATGGCCCGGTCGGCCAGCACCACCAGCACCACCGGCGCGCCGTAGAAGGGATCGGCCTCGGGGCCCTTGCCCATGACGGCGGCGTTCATGGCGCTGAGACGGTCGCGCATGGCCCGGTTGGTCACGGCGATGATGATGGGGGACTGCCTGCCCATGCCGGTGGGGGCGTAGGTGCCTGCCTGGACGATCTCCTCCAGGACCGGGCGGGGAATCATGTCGGACCTGAACTTGCGGCAGGAACGGCGATTGAGCAGGACTTCCATGGCTTCGCTCATGATGCATAACCTCCTTGGCTTGTAGGTTGAAAGGTTGCAAAACAGCGCAGAGGACGAAGGATGCTTCCCTGACCTCTGCGCTTGCGGGTTACTGGATAATCATGCGGCCGCAGGTTTCACATTCCACCAGCACGGTGCCGCTCTTGATCTTGCGCAGGAGCGCGGAGGGCTGGGCGGTGTTGCAGCCGCTGCACTGATCGCCGATGAGCCGGGCCATGGGCGGGGCAATGTGCTTCTTGATGGCCAGATATTCGGCCATCAGATCCTTGTCCACCAGGGCGGCCTTCTGGGCGGCCACGGCGCGCTGGGCGTCCAGGGCAGCCTTCTTCTCCTGGATTTCCTTGTCGTAGACCTGCTTGAGCTGATCGAACTCCACCTTGACCTTGGCGGCCTCATGGCGGATGGAGCGCTGCTTGCGGTCATGCTCGTTGGAATCCTTGACGATACGGCTCATTTCCTGCTCGTAGGAAGCGATGGTATCCCGGCACCGGCTGACCTCCTGCAGCATGGCGCGGGCGGCATCGGCGTCCTCCGGGGGAGCGGCCTGGAATTTGGCAGCCAGAGCGTTCAGCTGTTCCTCGCAGCGGGCGATGGCGTCGCGGATGGCGTCCTTGCGATCCGCCATGACGGCCACCTGCTCCTCGATCTGCTTGTAGAGCTTCTGCTGCTCCATGATGAAATCGCGGCTTTTTTCCAGCTTCTGGCGGGTGGGGGAGCGGCGAATGTCATTGGCGATGCGATCCGCCTTCATGTCCTCCTGCTGGTATTGCCACATAAGCTCAAGCTGCTGCTGATCCATGGATGTACCTCCTGAAATGATGGTAAGGGCGCGGCGGGGCGCCCGGGTTTTGCGTCAAGCGTAGGCAGGGGCCTGCGATTTCGATACGCATACACCATATTGTACCGCATCCGGCCAGATTTGTAAAGCGTCTGCCAGGGCAAAGATGCCCGGAGCCTCCGTGGCAAAATGCCCGGCCTCCAGCAGCACCACGCCGGCCTCCGCGGCCTCCAGGGCGTGATGATGCTTCGCTTCCCCCGTGAGGAAGGCCTGCGCGCCCATGGCGGCCGCATCCTGCCAGAACTCGCTGCCGGAGCCGCTGCACAGCCCCACCCGGCAGATCATCGCGTCCTCGCGGCCCATCAGGCGCACCACCGTGTTCAGCCGCCGGGACAGCCCGTCCGCCAGGGCGCGGGCGGTCGTGGGCGCGGGGAGTGTTCCCACCCGGACGAAATCCTCGCCGGTTACCTCGGCCAATCCCGCCGCGCGGGCCAGCACGTCGTTGATGCCCCCCGGCGCGCGATCCAGGTTGGTGTGCGCGGCAATGAGCGCCATGCGGCTGCGGATCAGCCGGCACAGAAGCCGCCCCTCCGCGTCGGTCTCCGTCATGCGCTTGCGGGCGGAGAACATCATCGGGTGATGGGTGACGATCAGGTTCGCGCCATGGGCCTCCGCCTCGTCGATGACGCGGCTGGTCACGTCCATGGCCACGTGAATCCCGCGCACCTCCCATGCGGGATCACCCACCAGCAGCCCCGCGTTGTCGAAGCCCTCCTGGGTGTCGAAGGGCGCGCGGCTGTCAATGAAATCATAGACATTCTGCACGGTCAGCATCCGGTTCATGCCTCCAGTTTCCGTCGGTAGTAGTCAACGTCCTGCTGCGTCAGGGCGATGGCCTGCGCATCCGGCACGGCGGCCACAAGAAGCCCGGACAGCTTCGCCTGGGCCACGTCCCTGCGCCAGGCAAGGTACTCCCTTAGCAGGGGAGCCGGCGCGTCAAAGAGCAGGGAGCCGTGGCGGATTTCCTCCTCCGTCATGGGCGCGATGCCCGGCTCCGCCCGCCAGAACACGTAGAACCTCCCGCCGGCGCGGCACAGGGTCTCCCGCGTCAGGTGATAGCCCAGGGACACGATGGCCCTGCGCACCAGCGGCAGCTCCGTGTGGGCGGAAAGCACCAGCGTCGCGCCCTGCAGGCGGTCGCGGCCCCGCAGGAGAATCCCCGCCAGGGTTTCACCGCCCATGCCCATCACGGACACGCAGCCGCACCGCTCGTCCAGCGCGTCAAGGCCGTCGGCGCAGACGAGCTTCGCGCGATCCTGCAGCCCCCGCCGGGCTACCTCGGCCTCCGCGCGGCGCAGAGCCTTGGGGCTCACGTCCGCCAGAATCATCCGGCGGCACACCCCCGTTTCCAGCAGGTGACAGGGCAGAAAGCCGTGGTCGGTGCCGATGTCCGCGCCCAGCTCGCAGGCGGGGTACAGCGCGGCGGCCAGGGTCAGACGTTCATCCAGCATAGCGCCTCCAGGGTGAAAAGCAGCCCTGCCGGGGCGGCAGGGCGATCGTTCGATGGGGAAGGGAATCAGTCGATGTAGTCCCGCAGCTTCTTGCTCCGGGAGGGATGGCGCAGCTTGCGCAGGGCCTTGGCCTCGATCTGCCGGATGCGCTCGCGGGTCACGTTGAACTCCCGGCCAACCTCCTCCAGGGTGCGCTGGTGGCCGTCGTCCAGGCCGAAGCGCAGGCGCAGCACCTTTTCCTCCCGGGGGGTCAGGGTGTCCAGCACCTCCAGCAGCTGCTCCTTCATCAGCGCGAAGGACGCGGCCTCGGCGGGGGCGGGCGCGTCGTCGTCGGGGATGAAGTCGCCCAGGTGGCTGTCCTCCTCCTCGCCGATGGGGGTCTCCAGGGATACGGGCTCCTGGGCGATCTTGATGATCTCACGCACCTTGGCCTCGGAAATGTTCATTTCCTTGGCGATTTCCTCGGGCGTGGGCTCCCGGCCGTACTCCTGCAGCAGCTGACGGCTGACGCGGATCAGCTTGTTGATGGTCTCCACCATGTGCACGGGGATGCGGATGGTACGGGCCTGGTCGGCGATGGCGCGGGTGATGGCCTGACGGATCCACCAGGTGGCGTAGGTGGAGAACTTGAAGCCCTTGCGGTAGTCGAACTTTTCCACGGCCTTGATCAGGCCCAGGTTGCCCTCCTGAATCAGATCCAGGAACAGCATGCCCCGGCCCACATACCGCTTGGCGATGGACACCACCAGGCGCAGGTTGGCCTCGGACAGCTTGCGCT
>JBJEYH010000336.1:0-2408 GCA_051886675.1 Aristaeellaceae bacterium | reverse complement strand
TCCGACCTCGCTGGGCTCGGCCACCTTCCCCCAGAGGGGAACGACCTCATCCGACTGCGCAGCGCTCGGCTACCTTCCCCCAAGGGGAACGACCCCATCCGACCGCGCTGCGCTCGGCCACCTTCCCCAAAAAGGGGAACGACCTCATCCGACCGCGCTGGGCTCGGCCACCTTCCCCAAAGAGGGAAGGCTTGATGATGGGCCTGGTCTACTGTATAATGGGCGTATCCCTTCACCAAGGAGGCCGCACCCCATGCTGCTCACGGAATTCGACCCCAATCCCTCGGCGGTCATCAACCCCTCCATGGCCCATCAGCCCCTGCCGGATATGCCGGAAACCCTGGTATCCTGCTTCTCCCGCGTGACCTTCGCACGCATGGTGGACAGCCTTCACGCCCAGCCCATCGCGCAGATCAAGTCCGCCAACATGGTTTTTCCCGTGTACCGGGCGGAGTACGGCGGCACCCCCGTCGCGCTGATGATGGCGGGGGTCGGCGCCCCCTGTGCGTGGGCAACCTGGAGGAAGCCTTCGCCCTGGGGGTCAGGCGGGTCATCCTCTTCGGCAACTGCGGCGTGCTGGACCGGGCCATCGGGGATTGCTCCATCATCCTGCCCACCGCCGCCCTGCGGGACGAGGGCACCAGCTTCCACTATGCCCCGCCCTCGGACGAAATCGAGGTGAACCCCCGCTACCGGGAGGAATTCCTGCGGATCCTCAAGGAGTGCGGCGTGTCCCACACCCAGGGCAAAACCTGGACCACCGACGCCTTCTTCCGGGAAACGCCGGAGAAGGTCCAGCGCCGAAGGAATCAGGGCTGCGTGTGCGTGGAGATGGAGGCCGCCGCCGTGGCCGCGCTGGCCCGCTTCCGTGGAAAGGACGCGTTCATCTTCTTCTACGCCGGGGACAACCTGGACAACGATGCCTGGGATCCCCGGAGCCTTTCCGTCCACGACCGGGTGGAGGACAAGGATCGTGTGGCGCTGCTGGCCTTCGAACTGGCCCGGCGCATCACCCCCCACGAAACGACATGACAGGAGGTCGCTACCATGCCTCATGACAGCTATATCAGCCCCTTCTCCACCCGCTACGCCAGCAGGGAGATGCAGTTCATCTTCTCCGAGGACAACAAGTTCCGCACCTGGCGCAGGCTGTGGATCGCCCTGGCCAGGGCCGAAAAGAAGCAGGGCCTGGACATCACCGACGAGCAGATCGCCGAGCTGGAGGCCCATCAGGACGACATCAACTATGACGACGCCCTCCGCCGGGAGCGGGAGTGCCGCCATGACGTGATGAGCCACGTCTACGCCTACGGCCTGCAGTGCCCCAAGGCCGCGGGCATCATCCACCTGGGGGCCACCAGCTGCTACGTGGGCGACAATACCGACGTGATCATCATGCGGCAGGGCCTGCAGGTCGTCCGGCGCAAGCTGCTGAACGTCATCGCCCTGCTGGCGGATTTCGCGGAAAAGTACAAGGCCATGCCTGCCCTGGCCTACACCCATCTGCAGCCCGCCCAGCTGACCACCGTGGGCAAGCGCGCCACCCTGTGGATGAACGAACTGTACATGGACTACCTGGAGATCGAGCATCGCCTGGCGTCCCTGGCGCTGCTGGGCAGCAAGGGCACCACCGGCACCCAGGCCAGCTTCATGGAGCTGTTCGCCGGGGACAGCGAAAAGATCAAGGCCGTGGAAATGGACATCGCCCAGGCCATGGGCTTCGACAGGGTGGTGCCCGTGTCCGGCCAGACTTACTCCCGCAAGGTGGATTACATGGTGGTGTCCGCGCTGTCCGGCGTGGCCCAGTCCGCCAGCAAGTTCGCCTACGACATGCGGCTGCTGGCCAGCTTCAAGGAGATGGAGGAGCCCTTCGAGAAGAGCCAGATCGGTTCCTCCGCCATGCCCTACAAGCGCAACCCCATGCGCTGCGAGCGCATCAACGCCCTGGCCCGCTACGTGATGGTGGATCCGGTGAACAACGCCCTGACCGCCGGCACGCAGCTGTTCGAGCGCACGCTGGACGATTCCGCCAACAAGCGGCTGTCCGTGGCGGAAGCCTTCCTGGGCGTGGACGCGATCCTGAACATCATGATGAACGTGTGCGACGGCCTGATGGTCTATGAGAAGGTCATCCGCGCCCGGGTGATGAACGAGCTGCCCTTCATGGCCACGGAGAACATCATGATGGACGCCGTGAAGAAGGGCGGCAACCGTCAGGAGCTGCACGAGAAGCTCCGCGTCCACTCCCAGGCCGCGGCCCGGGTGGTCAAGGAGGAGGGCGGCAGGAATGATCTGATCGACCGCATCTGCGGCGATCCGGCCTTCATGGTGACCCGCGAGGAGGTGGAGGCCATCCTCCAGCCCGAGCAGTTCACCGGCCGCAGCCAGCAGCAGGTGGAGGAGTTCCT
>JBJEYH010000335.1:0-10881 GCA_051886675.1 Aristaeellaceae bacterium | reverse complement strand
AGCCCGCGGACACCACCGAGCCCGCGGACACCACCGAGCCCGCGGACACCACCGAGCCCGCGGACACCACCGAGCCCGCGGACACCACCGAACCCGCGGACACCACCGAGCCCGCGCAGAACACCGAACCCGCGGACACCACCGAGCCCGCGGACGAACCCGCCGCCGCCGCCCAGGCCTGGGCGCTGGTGAACGGCGTGCGCACTGAGGGCGGCCTGGCCGAGCTGCTGGGGATGGCCTGCGACACCATCTACATCAGCACGGGCAAGGTGATCGTGCTCAGCGGCAGCCTCACCGCGCTGGCGGGGAAGACGCTGCTGCCGGATCCGGACGTGTTCGGCGAAGACTGCGTGGTGCGGGTGTCGGAGGAGCATCAGGACGTGGCCCGGGAGGATTCGCTGTTTGTGTGGGTGGAAGCCCGGGGCCAGAGCGCCCAGACGGAAGCCGTCCTGACGGTGGTGACGGAGAACTGGCAGAGCGGCGGCTGGAGCCGCGTGGCGCCGGTGTTCGCCCTGGTGACGGAGCCTGCGCTGGCGCAGCTGCCCGAGGGCTGTGCGCTGGCGGTGTCGGTGGATGGCGGCGCGGCCGTGCTGCTCACCGGCGGGAGCTATACCGCCCGGGAGGAGGGCGACTACACATTGCGCTTCAGCCTGCTGGGGCCTGACGGCCAGGTGCTGACCCAGTCGGGCACGTACCGCGTCCGGCTGGATACCGGCGCGCCCCTGATGCAGGTGAAGGCCGAGGGCGGCAGCCTGCAGGTGACGGTGGGCGATGCGCTGTCCGGGGGCGACGCGGTCTCCCTGGACGGCGGCGAAACCTGGCATGCGCTGACGGCCCTGGAGGAGGGCGTATCGGTCTACCAGTACGCTGCGGAAACGGAAACGACCTTCCCCGCGGGGAGCATCATCGTGCGGGACGGGGCGGGCAACACCACCGCCTACCCGGATGAGGTGACGCTGCGGCCCTCCGACCAGGCGGGCGAGGGCGCGGGCGCGGGCTGGAGCGGCATGGGCGGCTTTGGCGGAGGCGGAAGCAGCGCCAGCCGCACGGTGACCCACGCGGCCTCGGACGTGACGGTGGTGATCGCCTACAACGCGGTGCAGCTGATCCTGGACGACGGCAGCATGACCCAGCTGACGGTGGGCGACGAGCTGCTGGAGCTGGAGCTGCTCTACACCGGCGACGGCGCGCGGGCGGAGGATGATCTGCCGGCCTTCACCGCGGCGTTTGCGGACCTGCAGGGTCTGGGCACGGCGGACACCCTGGTGCTGACCCCCGTGAACGTATCCGCCGAGGAGGCGGGGGATTACGCCTGGCGGTTCTCCGGGCAGGTGTACAAGATCCTGGCGGCCAGCGGCATCGACTACCTGGCGCTGCGCATGGGCGATCAGGTGACGGCGCTGTCCACGGCGGGATTCTCGGGCGGGCTGCGCTACAACATGTACCGGGCCGAGGGCCTGGTGAGCAAGGACTTCAGCTACACGGTGCGCATGGATCCGCTGGAGGCGGCCATGGAAATGGACGTCACCGTGGATGGCGTGACCTGGCCCATGTCCGGGAATACGGACGCGGAGTTCTACTACTATGACGTAATCGTCGGCCCCCTGGAGGAGTTCAGCGGGCTGGAAGGATGAGGTGAGCACCATTGGCAAGCGTCGCAGGGAAAAAGAGGAAGCGCGGACGCATTCTGAAAAAGATTCTGGCGTGGGTGCTGGTGCTGGCGGTGGCGGCCGTGGTGATCCGCTTCGTGGTCTGGCCCCAGCTGGACAAGGGCGCAACCACCACCTACAACAGCTATACCGCCCGCATCGGCACCATCTCCAACGCGCTGAGCTTCTCGGGCAGCGTGCAGGTGAAGAACAATGAAACCATCACCGCTTCCGGCGCGGCCACCGTCCGCCAGGTCTACGTCAGCGAGGGCGACAAGGTCACGCGGGATCAGAAGCTGCTGCGCCTCTCCGACGGCACCACCGTGAAGGCCAGCTTCGACGGGGAGGTCAATCAGCTGAACGTGGCGGTGGGCGACGAGGTCAACGCCAACACCAGCCTGATTCAGATCGTGGACTTTGAGAACATGCAGATCTCCATGCGCGTGGATGAGTACGCCATCACCGAGCTGTCCGTGGGCCAGAGCTGCCAGATCAGCATCACCGCCCTGGGCAAGACCTTCGATTCGGAGATCGCCTACATCAACCGGATCTCCTCGGGCGGCGGCAGCACGGCCTACTACACCGTGACCGCCGGGCTGACGGCCTCCGGCGGCGTGCTGCCGGGCATGGCGGCCACCGTCACCATCCCCCAGGAGGAGGCCGTGGACTGCGTGATCCTCAACCGGGACGCGCTGTCCTTCGCCCAGGACAACAGCGCCTACGTGCTGGTGAAGAACGCCAGCGACCAGATGGAGCAGCAGCCCGTCACCCTGGGCGTGGATAACGACAACTATGTGGAGATCACCTCCGGCCTGAAGGACGGCGACGTGGTATACGCCGTGGCCACCGCCAAGGATACCAGCGCCAGCGGCCTTCTGTCGAGCCTGTTCTCCAGCCTGGGCGGCGGCATGCAGCCCGCGGCCGGCGCGCCCACCCAGAGCGGCGGCAGCAACAACTCCAAGCGCAACACAGGCAGTTATGGCGGCGGCGGCGGCGCGGCGCCCGGCGGTATGCCCGGCGGCTTCTGACGAAGGGAGACGACATGATGGCTAATCCCGAAAAGACCGCGCAGAAGGATGAGATCTTCTTCCAGATGCGGAAAATTGTCAAGCAGTACCAGCTGGGGGATGAGGTATCCACCGTCCTCAGGGACGTGGACCTGGACGTGCAGGAGGGCGAATACCTGTCGGTGCTGGGGCCCTCGGGCTCGGGCAAGTCCACGCTGATGAACATCATCGGCTGCCTGGATCTGCCCACCAGCGGCGAATACATCCTCCGGGGCAACCTGGTGGAGGAGATGGACGAGAAGGAGCTGGCCCATATCCGCCGCCGGGAGATCGGCTTCATCTTCCAGAATTCCCAGATGCTCCAGCGCATGGACGCCATGCACAACGTGGAGCTGCCCCTGATCTACGCGGGGATCCGGCCCCGGGAGCGGGCCCGCCGCGCCGAGGAAATGCTGGTGAAGGTCGGCCTGAAGGACCGGCTGCATCACTTTCCCAACCAGCTTTCCGGCGGCCAGCAGCAGCGCGTGGCCATCGCCCGGGCGCTGGTGACCAATCCCAGCCTTCTCCTGGCCGACGAGCCCACCGGCGCGCTGGATCAGGCCACGGGCCGGCAGATCATGGCCCTGTTCACCGAGCTGAACCAGGATGGCCACACCATCATCATGATCACCCATGACGTGCACATCGCCCGGTATGCCCGGCGGGTGGTCAACATCATCGACGGGGTGCTCACCGAATCCGAGGGCGAGGTGAACTTCGCATGATGCATCCGATCCGCAACCTGATCGCCGGCGTCAGCATGCTGATGGAGAGCCTGTCCATGGCCGTGGCCAACATCACCGCCAACAAGCTCCGCTCCTTCCTGACGATCCTGGGCATCATGATCGGCGTCACGGCGGTCATCGCGCTGATCACCACCATATCGGGCGTATCCACCTCCATCTCGGACTCCTTCACCTCCATGGGCGCGGGGAGCCTGTCGGTCAGCACCCCCGGCAGCGATCTGAAGGCCGGGCTGTCCAGCGAGGATCTGGAAGGCATCGGGGCCCTGGAGCATGTGGAGGGCGTCACCACCGGCGTGACCCTGAGCGTGCAGGCCGCCCGCAACGGCGTGCGGGAAAGCAGCATCACCGTTTCCGGGGTGAACGACTTCTACTTCCAGAACAAGGACGGCGCCGTGGAATCCGGCAGGGCCATCAACCCCATCGACATCGACGATATGGCCCGCGTGTGCCTGATCAGCAGCGATCTGGTGGAAACCTTCTTCTACGGCGTGAACCCCATCGGGGAAACCATCTACCTGAACAACGTGCGCTTCACCGTGGTGGGCGTGATGGCCGATGACAGCGATTCCTCCGTGGCCAGCATGCTGTCCGGCTCGCCGGACGTGTACATGCCCTACACCACCGCCCTGAAGATGAACAGCCAGAGCCTGCTGTCCTCCATCACCGTGTACATGGATGACGCCGACGCCTCCGACCAGGTGCAGTCCGCGCTGGAGGACTATCTGGATCAGATCTTCAGCTATGAGGACGACACCTACACCATCACCACCATGGACAGCATCGAATCCACCATGGACAGCATGCTCTCCATGATGTCCGCGCTGCTGGCGGGCATCGCGTCCATCGCGCTGGTGGTGGGCGGCATCGGCATCATGAACATGATGCTCACCTCCGTCACCGAGCGCACGGTGGAGATCGGCCTGAAGAAGGCCATCGGCGCCGAGCCCGGGCAGATCCAGATCCAGTTCCTGATCGAGTCCTTCCTGCTGTCGATCATCGGGGGTCTTGCGGGGGTGGGCCTGGGCCTGATCCTGTCGGCGGTGATGTGCTCGATGATGGGCACGCGCTTCACCATCTCCTACGGGGCCATCGCCCTGGGCGTGGGCTTCTCGGCGGCGGTGGGCATCATCTTCGGCTGGTCGCCGGCGCGCAAGGCCAGCAAGCTCAGCCCCATCGACGCCCTGCGCAGAATGTGAGCGCATCTGCCCGCGCATTGTCCGCGGGCCCTTGCCGGTCGGGCTGACCGGCCTGAATGCATTGCAGCAAGGAGGTCATTCCTGTGATGAAACGGTTCCTGGCCCTGGTCATGTTCCTGGCCCTGCTTCCCCTGAGCGCCCTGGCGGAGACCACCTTCGACGGCACGGTGGTGGCCGGGGATGCCGTCAGCGTCACCGCGCCCTTCGGCGGCACGGTGAGCAGCTTCAGCCTGCGGGCGGGCGGACTGATCACCATGGGCGATACGGTGGCCACCATCGGCACCACAAGGGTATACGCCCCCGCCGACGGTACCGTGGCCGGCGTCTTCGCCCGGGAGGGCGACGCGGTGGACAGCGTCAACAGCCGCTGGGGCGCGGTGATGTACATCATGCCCACCAACAAGTACACCATCACCGCCGACATTGACAAGGCCTACAACAGCAGCGAGACCAAGTACGTCAACATCGGCGAGACGGTGTACATCTCCTGCACCGCCGACGGCAGCCATACCGCCGAGGGCATCGTCACCTCCGCCAGCGGCAACACCTACACCGTGGAAACCACCTCCGGCTCCCTGGTGCTGGAGGAGACGGTGTACATCTACCGCAGCCCCAGCTTCACCTCCACCAGCCGCATCGGCCGGGGAACCGTGGGCCGCACGCCGGAGATTGCCGTCAGCGGCAGCGGCAGCATCCTGCGCCTGCACGTCAAGGACGGCGATACCGTCTCCCGGGGGGATCTGCTCTTTGAGACGGTCACCGGCACGCTGGACGGCCTCTTCGCCACGGGGAACGAGATCGTCTCCGACGTGAGCGGCGTCATCGCCACGGTGAACACCTCCGCCGGCGCCAGCGTGAACAAGGGCGACGCGCTGCTCACCGTCTACACCATGGACACCCTGCAGGTGGAAATCAGCGTCAACGAGTATGACCTGTCCACCATCGCCGAGGGCGACGCGGTGGAAATCACCTTCAACTACGACCCGGACAGCACGGTTAGGCTGCCGGGCACCGTGGCGGCCATCTCCCACCTGAGCTCCGCCCAGAGCGGCGAGGCCACCTACCAGGCCTACATCGACTTCACGCCCAATGAGGATGTGCGCATCGGCATGACGGCCATCGTCGCCACCCTGGACGACTGACCCGGACAGAAAACGCGGGGGCATGATCGGAAGCGATCATGCCCCCGCGCTGCGTTTGCGGCGGAGGGAAGGCGCGGGGCCTCAGGGGGAGGGCGGCGGCGGGGTGCGGAGGCCGTTGGGCTCCCGCTCCCGGCAGGAGAATTCCCGGTACTGCTGCGGGGTCATCTGATGCTGCCTGCGGAAGGCGTTGCAGAAGACGCTCTCGCAGGAAAAGCCGGTGTTGAAGCAGATCTTCTTGACGGACAGGGACGAGTACTTCAGCAGATACCGGGCCGAGGCCATCCGCCGGTTGATGATGTATTCATGGGGCGTATAGCCGGTGCCCTGCCGGAACACCCGGATGAAATGGGATTCGCTCATGCCGGCCACCGCGGCCATCCGGCTGACGGGGATGTTCTCGGTGAAATGCTCGGAAATGTAGATCATCGCCTTTTCCACGGCCTCGGCGCAGTTGCCCACCTTGCCGGCGTCGGGGTTGTAGATCATGAATTCCGTCAGGATGTCCAGGATGTACTTGGACAGCAGCGGCTCCCGGCACTGCTTGTTCTCGGCGAAGGTGCGCAGGATGGTGTTCATCTTGCGCAGCACGGGGAAGGCGTCGTCCATGGTGAAGACGTTGTTCAGCCGGGAGACGATCAGCTCGTAGTAGCGGCGGGCCAGCACGCCGTCGAAATGCAGCCACAGGCATTCGTACCCGTCCCGAGTGGAATAGCCGTGGGGCGCGTAGCAGTCGATGAGGACGAAGCTCTTTTCATGGGCCGGCTGCGTTTTGCCATCCAGCTCCAGCAGCAGGCTGCCCTTCTGGATGTACATCAGCAGAAAGCTGTCGAAGGAGCTGCGCCGCAGCGCATACCCCGGCTCGTAGGTGAAGTTCCCGCACTGCAGGGGGTAGAAGAAGATCTCCTGCGCCGTCCTGCTGGGCGTGAAAATGTAATAGTCCGATATCGGCGCGACTTTCCCTTCGGCTGATTTCATCGTGCGTTCCTCCGGCGGTCAGTGGTTGGCGGCTATGGGGACAGTATAGCATGTCCTTCGCGCCTGTTCAACCCAATTGAGATTTTTCACAGCATTTTTTATCAATATGATAACAGAAAATCTCATTGACACATTTCCGTGACAAATGGTAAAATAATTACCAGATACGGCAAACGATGAAACGGCTTGAGTCTTTGCGGAGATGACAGGTTTATTTGCTGATGCCGGGGAGGGGTCATTCATGAAAAAAAGGGGTCAGATCGTCCACACTGCCGAGGGAGACATGGTCATCTCTGCCAGAATGCCTGTGACCAAGGTGTTCCGGCGGCACTGGCTGCTGCTGCTGATGCTGCTGCCCGCGGTGGCGTATGTCCTCATCTTCAGCTACGTCCCCATGACCGGCCTGGTGCTGGCGTTTGAGAAGTACCAGTACCGGGGAGGCATCTACCATTCCCCGTGGGTGGGCTTCCAGAACTTCCAGGCCATCCTCATTGACGGCAAGCTCCCCGGCGTGACGCGCAACACCATCCTGTACAACATCGCGTTCATCTTCTTCGGCGTGGTGTTCGAGATGGGCAGCGCCATCCTCATCAACGAGCTGCGCAACAAGTACTTCAAGAAAATCGCACAGTCGTTCATGTTCCTGCCATACTTCATCAGCTGGGTGGTGGCGGGCGCCATCATGTACAATGTGTTCAACTACGAGCGGGGCATCTGGAACAGCATCTCCGTGATGCTGGGCGGAGGCCGCTTCGACGTGTACAACACGCCGGGCGTATGGCCGTTCATCCTGGTGTTCCTGAAGCTGTGGAAGCAGACAGGCTACGGCTCGGTGGTGTATCTGGCTGCCATCACCGGCATGGATCAGGAAATGTTCGAGGCCGCGGATATCGACGGCGCCAACGCCTGGCAGAAAATCCGCTACATCACCATTCCCTCCCTGGTGCCCACGATGATGGTGCTGGTGCTGATGGCCATCGGCAATATTTTCCGCGGCGACTTCGGCCTGTTCTACCAGACGGTCAAGAGCTCCGCGCTGCTGCAGCCCACCACCGACATCATCGATACCTACGTCTTCCGCCTGCTGATCAACAACGCCAATATCGGCGTCTCCTCGGCGGTGGGCCTGTACCAGTCGGTTCTGTGCTTCATCACCATCACCATCTGCAACAAGCTGGTGAAAATCGTCAATCCCGACTACGCCCTGTACTGAGAAAGGGGGATGAGGTACATGACTGCTCCCGCCAGAATCACGGAACACAGGAAAATCCGCAGGACGAAGGATCAGATCGCCGTCAGCGTCCTGGGCTATACCCTGATCGGCCTGTTCGCGCTGATCTGCCTGCTGCCGTTCTATCTGATTTTCATCGCGTCCTTCACGCCTGAAAACGACATGATCCGCAACGGCTATCCCCTGGTGCTCAAGAGCTTCTCCACCGAGGCCTATGCCCTGTGCCTGAAAAATCCCACCGCGATCCTCCGGGCCTACGGCGTGACCGCCGGCGTGACGGTGGTGGGCACCTTCCTGGCGGTGTTCCTGGCCACGATGACCGGCTACGTCCTCAGCCGCAGGGACTTCCCCTGGCGCAACGGCTTCGCGTTCTTCTTCTTCTTCACGACCCTGTTCAACGGCGGCCTGGTGCCCTGGTTCATGCTGTGCGTGCGGTACCTGGGGTTCAAGAACCAGATCTACGCGCTGATTCTGCCGCTGATGTTCTCGGTGTGGAACATGATCATCGCCAAGTCCTTCATGTCGGGGATTCCGGCGGCGATCACCGAGTCGGCCAAGCTGGAGGGCGCCAACGACTTCACCATCTACGTCCGGCTGATGATCCCCCTGTCCAAGCCCCTGCTGGCCACGCTGGCGCTGTTCTCGGCCCTGGCCTACTGGAACGACTGGTACAACTGCATGCTCTTCATCAGCGACGACAGCCTGTACAACCTGCAGTACTATCTGCAGAGCATGCTGGGCTCCGCCGAGGCCATGCGCCTGGTGGCTGAAAAGTCCGGCATGGATCTGCCCTCGGTTCCGCTGGAGGGCATGAAGATGGCCATGACCGTCATCGCCACCGGCCCGATCATCCTGCTGTACCCGTTCCTGCAGCGCTACTTCGTCAAGGGCCTGACCATCGGCGCGGTCAAGGGCTGACGGAGCCCGGCGCCTGCGCATCCACGAGGATTTACGCCTGTGAAAGGCTGAAATCAAAAAAGGAGGAAGAACCCATGAAGAAAAGGCTGACCGCACTTGCACTGGTCCTGTGCATGCTCTTCACGCTGATGGCGTCGGCATCCGCCGTCACGGTCGATGAGCTCCCCGATGACTGGAAGACCAACGTCATCAAGGCGACCCCGGACATGTATCCCGATACGGATCTGTCCAAGCCCTATACCGTGAAGATCTACCAGGTGGGCGACAAGCCCGTGGACTGGGACAAGATCCAGGCTGCCCTGAACGAGCAGCTGGCGCCCTTCAACACCAGCATTGACACCGTGTTCATGAGCTGGGCGGACGTGGCGACCATGTATTCGCTGAACCTGGCCGGCGGCGCGGACATCGACCTGATCTTCACCGCCCCCTGGGAGTACATGTTCACCGAAGCCGCGAAGGGCTCCTTCTACGAGATGGATGAGGAGTTCATCGCCAAGTACATGCCTCTGGCGAACAAGTATCAGCCCGCGGAGTCCTGGGACGAGACGAAGATCAACGGCAAGAACATCGCCGTGCCCTGCGGCCGCATGGCGCCCGAGGGCCGTCTGGTGGCCATCCGCACGGACCTGGCCGAGAAGTACGGCATCGGCGAGCTGAAGAACTGGGACGATTTCGAGAACTACCTGCTGACCATCGCCGAGAAGGAAACGCCTGAATCGGGCATTCTGGCCTTCGGCGGCCAGCAGAACAACACCGCCTTCTGGGAGCTGTGGTACACCAACGAGAACTGGTTCGACGCCTACTTCACCAACAACCTGCGCTTCTCCTACGCCTATGACGGGGATCTGCCCGCGGCCGAGGAGATCAAGCTGGCCTGGGAAACCGATCTGTTCCGTGAATTCTGCCGCGAGATGAAGGTGCTGGCGGATGCCGGCGTGTGGAGCCGCAGCGCCCTGAACGAGACCGTCAACGAGTGGCAGGCCTTCGGCGCGGGCAAGAGCGCGTCCATCGAGTGGAACGGCTCGGTCTTCACCTACATGAAGGAAGTGGAGAAGAACGAGGGCGTCACCACCGCCGCCTATGACCTGTTCAAGGAGAAGGGCACCCTGGTCACCGCGGAAGCCTATTCCAACGGCGACATGGCCATCGCCGCGGGCAGCGCGAATCCTGAGCGCGCCGCCATGGTGCTGGATCTGCTGAAGTTCGACACCGCCATGAACCACATCGTGGTGCTGGGCATCGAGGGCGACCACTACACCATCGACGAGAACCGCATCTATTCCGAGACCGACAACACCGCCAGCTATCTGCCGGACGGCAACTCCCTGTCCTGGGCGGTCCGCAACGGCGACGTGGAGAAGACCGGCGTGCCCGAGCGCGAGCAGGTCATCTACGACGAGTGGAAGCGCCGCATGACCGCCAACCCGCTGACCTCCTTTATCTTCGATCCCGGCCCCGTGCAGGCCTATGCTGACGCTGTGGACTCCATCCTGGGCGACTACTACGGCATGCTGACCCTGGGCCTGGTGGACGACGCCGATGCCAAGCTGGACGAAATGCTGGCCAAGTGCTACGACGCCGGTCTGCAGAAGATCTACGACGAGATGTACAGCCAGTACGCCACCTGGCTCCAGTCCCGCTGATCGCGCCGGACAAGCAAAGCATCACCCAACCGCCAAGGGGGAACGGGCAACCGTTCCTCCTTTTGTGCGTGGCGCGGGATCGCCGGGCGGCCGGAAGCCGCCGATGCCTTTCCCAACAAGCAAACAAGGACATGATCGGATGATCATGCCCTCGTTTTGCGTATGCGGCTATGCCCCAAATGGGAGAAGCCCGGAGGGGCCGCGCCCCCGCCGCATCCCGGGGAGACCCGGAGGGGGCCGCGCCCCCGCCGCACCCGGGGAAGGCCCGGCGGGGGCCGCAGCCCCCGCCGCACCCCGGGGAGGCCCGGAGGGGGCCGCGCCCCCGCCGCACCCTG
>JBJEYH010000334.1:27738-42769 GCA_051886675.1 Aristaeellaceae bacterium | reverse complement strand
AATCCCGGCCATCTCTGACCGGGATTGCGTGGTCGCAACAGGACTCGAACCTGTGACCCCATCGATGTGAACGATGTGCTCTACCAACTGAGCCATGCGACCTTATTCGGCTTTCTGAGGTTTCCCTCAGCGACGAATACGATTATAGCACGGTGTCAGCGGCATGTCAAGGGTTTTTTTCATTTTTCTTCCGCGCGCCTCAGAACAGCCCCGCCATTTTCAGCACGCCCAGCAGAATCATCAGCCCGCCGCCCAGACGGCGGATCATCCGCTGATGACGGCGCAGCCAGCCCACCGCGCCGGACAAACGCGTCCATAGCCCCATGCACGCCAGAAACGGCAGCATCATCCCCAGGGCGTATACCGCCAGCAGGCCCATCCCCCGCAGCGCCGTGGCCTGCGCCTCGGCGGCCGCCATGGCCAGCACCCCGCTGAGAAACGCCGTGGTGCAGGGCGTCCAGGACAGCGCCAGCGTCAGCCCGAACATCAGCATGGACAGAAAGCCGCCCGACGCATACCGGGACGCGTCCGCCCGCACCCCCGGCAGATGCAGCCAGGGAATCACCTCCAGCGCCATCACCCCGAAGAGGATGAACAGCCCTCCGCATAGCAGGTTCACCCACCGGCGGGGGATCCGGCTCATCAGGCTGCCCAGCGCGCCCGCGCCCGCCCCCAGCGTCAGGTAGAACGCCATGAAGCCCACGGCGAATCCCGTCATCCGCAGGAGGATGTCCCGGCGGCGCGCCGTCTGCCCGCCGCTGCCCAGCAGCGCCGCGAAGTAGACCGGCAAAAGCGGCAGCACGCAGGGGCTGACAAAGCTCACAATCCCCTGCAGCAGCGCCAGCCACACCGTGGGCGCGGGCGCGGCGGCCTGGGCGACGGTCAGATCAATGGGCATCGCCGTCGACCTCCGCGGGCACGGCCCCCGCTGCCTGGACCGCGGCATCCATGGTGTCCGCGTCGATGGCCCCGGGGTAGTAGGCGACCAGGTAGCCCTCCGCGTCCATGATCACGCTCACCGGGAAGCCCTGGATGCCGTACATGTAGGCGAAGAAGCCGTTGTCCTCCACGAAGGCCAGGTCGGCAAGGCCCTCCTTTTCCAGGTAGGCAAGGGCCGTGGCCTCGTCCTCCCCGGAGGGCACGTGCACCAGCACCACCCGCAGCCCCTCGCCGTAGCGCTCCTGCAGGGCCAGCAGGTCCTGCATCTCGCCCCGGCAGTAGGTACACCAGGTGGTGAAGAAGTTCAGGTACGTGGGCGTGCCCTTCCAGTCGGACAGCGTCACGGGGGCGGAGGCGTAGTCGTCCAGCAGGTAGGGCATGCCCTGCTCATTGGGCGGGGTGGTGGGCACGGGCGTGACCTCGGCATCCTGCTCGGCGGCGGCGCAGGAAACAAGCATCAGCAGACAGGCCAGCAGGATCAGCAGCTTTTTCATGCTTCCTCCTTATTTCAGGAAGGTCTTGTAGTCCTCGTAGTTTTTCCGCAGAAGCGCCGGGGTATCCAGCCCGTAGGGGCACTTTCCCCTGCAGCGGCCGCAGTTCAGGCAGCCGTCGATCTTCGCCATCTTCGCCTGCCAGGCCTCCGTCAGCCAGGGGGCGGAGGGACTGCGGCGCAGCATCAGGCTCATGCGGGCGCAGTTGTTGATCTCGATCCCCGCCGGGCAGGGCATGCAGTACCCGCAGCCCCGGCAGAAATCCCCCACCAGCTCCTCCCGTTCCCGGCGGATGAAGGCCTCCAGCTCCGCGTTCATCACCGGCGGATGCTCCTGATAGGACAGGAACTCGTCCAGCTCCCGCTCCCGCTGAATGCCCCAGATGGGCGCCACCGGGAACTGCGCCAGATACGCGTAGGCCGCCTCGGACCGGGTGATCAGCCCGCCCGCCAGCGCCTTCATGCAGATGAAGCCCATGTCCTGCGCCGCGCACAGGCGGACAAGATCCACTTCCTTCTCGCTGGCCAGGTAGGAGAAGGGGAACTGCAGCGTCTCGTACAGGCCGGAGCGCACCGCCTCCTCCGCCACCGCCAGGCGATGGTTCGTGATGCCGATGTGCCGGATCAGCCCCTTCGCCTTCGCCTCCAGCATGGCCTCGTACAGGCCGGTGCCGTCGCCGGGCTTCGGGCAGAAGGCCGGGTTGTGGAACTGGTAGATGTCGATGTAGTCCGTCTTCAGCAGCCGCAGGCTTTCCTGCAGGTCGGCCCGGAAGCCTTCCGCGGTGGTGGCGGCGGTCTTGGTGGAGATGACGATCTTCTCCCGCACGTCCGACAGGGCCAGCCCCAGCTTCTCCTCGCTGTCGGAATAGATGCGGGCGGTGTCGAAGTAGGTGATGCCGCCCTCGTAGGCGCGGCGCAGCAGACGCACGGCTTCCTCCTTCGTCACGCGCTGAACCGGCAGCGCGCCGAAGCCGTTCTTGCTCACAACAAGGCCGGTGCGGCCCAGACGGATGGTATCCATGGATCAATGACCTTCTTTCGCACAGGTTGTGGGGATGACTGCATCATACCATATCCGCCGCCCCCATGGCAAGGCCCTTGACAGCGCCGGGCCGCATCCGCTACGATGGGGATATCCATCGCACAGGGGAGGCGCATGCGCCATGCATCTGGAAACACAGCGGCTGATCATCCGGGACTTCCGGGCCGGGGACGCGCCGGATCTGCAGGAGATCCTGGGGGACGGGGAGGTCATGGCCCACGCCGAGCCGCCCTACACCCCCGCGCGGACGGAAGCGTTCCTGCGGGACTTCTGCATGGCGCGGCACGGAGCCCTGGCCGCCGAATGCAGGGCTACGGGCCGGGTCATCGGGTACATCCTCTTCCACGAGACGGAGAGGGACGTGTACGAGATGGGCTGGTTCTTCAGCCGGCGGGTGTGGCGGCAGGGCTACGCGTACGAGGCCTGCCGGGCGGTGCTGGACGCGGCCTTCGATGACCTGCATGCCCACCGGGTCTTTGCGGAAACTACCGACGGGGTGAAGTCCGCGGGGCTGATGCGCAAGCTGGGCATGCGGCCCGAGGGCGTGATGCGCCTCCACACCCGGGAGCCCGACGGCCGCTGGGCGGATCTGCACCTGTACGGGCTGCTGGCGCGGGAGCGGACGGAGCCCGCGGAAAATTCCGCAATCCGCCGTTGACAAGCGGCGGCGCCTGGATTATCCTGATAGCATACGCCGGAACGTTTTCATCAGTATCATAAGGAGGTAATCCCATGGCATTTCTTCAGGTGCAGTTTTATTCCGACACCCTGACGGTAGCGTCCAGCGCCTATGTGATTCTCCCGGAGCCCCGGCAGGGCATCGGCATGAAGGCCGCCGCGGCGGACGAGCTGCCCAGGGTGCTCTACCTGCTCCACGGCTACAGCGACGACCATACCATCTGGATGCGCCGCACCTCGGTGGAGCGCTATGCCGCCGAGTACAACCTGGCGGTGATCATGCCCGCGGTGAACCACAGCTTCTACACCAACGAGGCCCAGGGCGAAAGGTACTGGGACTACGTGTCCGAGGAGCTGCCGGAGGTGATGCACCGCTTCTTCCGCCTGTCGAAGAGGCCGGAGAACACGTATGTGGCGGGTCTGTCCATGGGCGGCTACGGCGCGATGAAGCTGGCGCTGACCCATCCGGAGCGGTTCGCGGCGGCGGCGAGCTTCTCGGGAGCGGTGGACGTGGCCGCCGACGTGGACCGCAAGACCGGCGAGCGGCTGGAGGGCTTCCGGCGGGTGTTCGGGGATCCGGCGGGCATCCGGGGCAGCGACAACGATCTGTTCCACCTGCTGGAGAAGAACGCAAGCGCCCCTCACAGGCCCCGGCTGTACGTGTGCTGCGGCACGGCGGACTTCCTCTACGATCAGCATCTGCGCTTCGTGCCCGCGCTGAAGCAGCACGGCTGGGACGTGGCGCACTACGAGGAGCCCGGCGCCGCCCACGAATGGAGCTTCTGGGACGAACGGATCCGTTTCTTCATCCCCTGGGCGCTGGAGCCGGAGAAAGATGAAAATTGAATGAAACTTCGCTTATGGCGGATTGACAGTTCCTTGTCGAAAGGCTTAAAATGATGGAGCTTTTTCCAGTCTACACGCCCTGACCAAGGAGCTTGCCACCCATGAAGAAACGGTTTCACTTTCTCTGGTATGTACTGTTCGGGCTGATTTTCGTCCTGGCCTCGGCAGCGATTATCCTTTGCGCCTGGTATCACAAGACCTACAACCTGGGCTTCCGGGAGCTGCTGTACACGCTGCTGGGCCCGCTGAAGGGTACGGGCAACAGCGTGATCCATCTGGTGATCAGCAGCTGTCTGCCGCCCATTCTCTGGTGCCTGCTGGGGTACGTGGCGGCAGGCTTCCTGGTGTCGGAGTGCCGGCTGAACCAGCGGCTGTGGACCCTGGGCGGACGGCGGTTTCCGGCGCGGATACTGGCCTGGCTGCGGCGGGCGGGCGCGGCGCTGTGCGCGGGGCTGCTGCTCTACGCCGGGTATTACGCCAACCGCAAGTTCAACGTGCTGGGCTATCTGGCCAGCCTCCGGGATACCACCGACATCTACGAAACCTATTACGCCGAGCCCGCGGAGGTTGCCATCACCGCCCCCGAAAACAAGCGCAACCTGATCTACATCGTGGTGGAAAGCCTGGAGACCACCTACCTCTCCCGGGAGCAGGGCGGGCTGCAGGAGGACAACCTCATGCCCTGCCTGACCAGCCTGGCGCAGGAGCATCTGTACTTCCCCGGCCAGGGGACGCCCAGCGCCCTGCACAACCTCAGCGGCACCTGCTGGACCATGGCGTCCCTGCTGGCGCAGACCTCGGGCATCCCCTTCGCCTTCCCCGTGGACGGCAACGCCATGGAGACGCAGGAATACTTCGCCCCGCAGCTGACCACCCTGGGCGATATCCTGGCCAGCCAGGGCTACACCCAGGAATTCCTCTGCGGCTCGGACGCGTCCTTCGCGGGGCGGCGCAAGTACTTCTCCCAGCATGGCGGCTATGAGATCTTCGACCTGTTCACCGCCCGGGAGAAGGGCTACATCGAGGAGAACTACTACACCTGGTGGGGCTATGAGGACTTCCGCCTGTTCGACATTGCCCGGGATGAGGCTGTCCGGCTGGCCGCGCAGGATCAGCCCTTCAACCTGACCATGCTCACCGTGGATCTGCATCATCTGGGGGGCTTCGTCTGCGAGGAGTGCGAGATGGAATACGGCGGCACCACCGCCGACGTGGTGAACTGCAACGACCGGCAGATTGCCAGCTTTGTGGCATGGTGTCAGGAGCAGCCCTTCTACGGGAACACCACGATTGTGATTGTGGGCGATCATCCCCGGATGGACAGCTATCTGGTGGAGGACGCCGATGACGACATCCGCACCATGTACCACTGCATCATCAACGCCGTGCCGCAGAGCGGGGGGCAGGCGCGGACCGGCACCATGCTGGACATGTTCCCCACCACCCTGGCGGCCATGGGCTTCCAGGTGGAGGGCGAGCGGCTGGGTCTGGGCGTGAACCTGTTCTCCGGCGAGCCCACGCTGGCGGAGACGCTGGGCGTGCAGCAGCTGGACGATGAGCTGGTCAAGACCTCGCAGTTCTATCTGGATCACTTCTACTACAACAGGGCCGGCGGAGCGAAGTAAGCGCAGCCGCGGCCCGGCGGGTCAGCCGCGAAGGCGCGGAAGGCCCGCCTTTTCGTTTGTGCGGGCGGGCGAAGGATGACGGCCCGCGGCATGAAGCGCGGGGGATCCCTGCGCGGGACTCCCGCCATTTCGCGCCCGGAAAGCCCGACTTCCGCCTTTGCAGCAGAAGACCCCGCCGCCGGATTCACCGGGACGGGGCCTTTGCTGTCATGGGCGGGACGGGCCGCAGGCCGTCAGCCCGCGGGATGAAGCGCGGCGGATCCCTGCGCGGGACTCCCGCCATTTCGCGCCCGGAAAGCCCGACTTCCGCCTTTGCAGCAGAAGACCCCGCCGCCGGATTCACCGGGACGGGGCCTTTGCTGTCATGGGCGGGACGGGCCGCAGGCCGTCAGCCCGCGGGATGAAGCGCGGCGGATCCCTGCGCGGGACTCCCGCCATTTCGCGCCCGGAAAACCGGACTTCCACCCTCCACAGCAGAAGACCCCGCCGCCGGATTTACCGGGACGGGGCCTTTGCTGTCCCATGGGTGGGACGGGGCCTTTGCAATCATGACCGGGACGGGCCGCAGGCCGTCAGCCCACTGGGTGAAGCGTGGCGGATCCCTGCGCGGGACTCCCGCCATTTCGCGCCCGGAAAACCGGACTTCCACCCTCCACAGCAGAAGACCCCGCCGCCGGATTCACCGGGACGGGGCCTTTGCAATCATGCGCGGGACGGGCCGCAGGCCGTCAGCCCACGGCGTTGAGCGTGATTTCCTGCTGCATGCGCCGCCACAGCTCCTCCTGGCCATCCAGGATGGTCGCGGGGCTGCCGGGCACGCCGAGGGGATCGAAGGATACGGTCAGCTTCACATACACGGCGGCGTAGCGGGCGCCGTTCAGGCTGATGGCGCTGTTCAGCTGGCCCTCCGGCCCCGAGAAGCTCCGGGTGCCCAGGTTCTGGGCGTCCAGGGCGTCGGTGGCCACGTAGACCGCCGCGCTGTCGATGGTGCCGTCCACCCCCGGGGCGATCGCCGCGGTGACGGTCAGCGCGCCGCCCTGCACGGTGAAGGTCACCGTGCCCAGCTCATAGGCGCCGCTGGCGTACATGGGGACGGTCAGGCTGTCGCCCTCCAGCTGCTCCAGATCCAGCAGCGTGGCCGTCTTCCAGGAGCCCGAGCCGCTCAGCGCGGACAGCGGATACCCCACCGAGCAGGCCGCGTTGCCCGTCAGGCGGGGCATGGTGCGGTTGATCGAGCAGGCGGATACCTGCCCGCCCGCGTCCACCGTGATGCTGTACAGGGTCTGGCTGCCCTGCAGGCGCAGGTAAATGTCCTCGGAGCGGAACAGCCCGCTGCACAGGCCGTAATCCCGCTGATAGACCACGCTGCCGCTGTCGTCCGCCACGGTGACGGTCACCTGCTGCTCGCCCTCAATGGGGCAGGCAATGCGCAGGTAATCCCTGTCGGTGGTGTACGACCCGGAGACGTCCTCCAGGGTGAACACCTCCTCGCACCGGGCGGGGGCGGCGGTCAGCAGAAGGCTCAGGGTCACAAGCAGCGCCGGGATGCGTTTCATCTTCATGCTTCACCTCGAATGGTTGCTCCCTACACCATGAATAACGTTCCACATCCCGGCGTTCTTCCTGCGTGGGAAAATCTTCCGCGAAGGTTTACTTCACGATCAGGTTGATCAGCCTGCCGGGCACGAAGATCGCCTTGACCACCTGCCGGCCGGCCACAAACCGCTGCACCTCGGGATGCTTGGGCAGCTCGGCCTCAGCCTGGGCCTTGGTCATGTCGGCGGGAATCATGATGCGCCCGCGCACCTTGCCCAGGATCTGCACGGCGATCTCCACCTCGCTGCGCACCAGGGCGTTTTCGTCCCAGACGGGCCAGGCGTGATGGTGGATGGGCTCCTGATTGCCCAGGTTCTGCCACATTTCCTCGGTGATGTGCGGCGCGACCGGGTTGAGCAGCAGCAGCAGGGTCTCCAGCTCGGCGCGGGTGACGCTGCCGGCGGCGTACATCTCGTTGACCAGGGTCATCATGGCGGCGATGGCCGTGTTGTACTTCATGGCCTCGTAGTCCTGGGAGACCTTCTTGACGGTCTCGTGCATCAGGCGGCCGAGCCTGTCGGAATAGCCCTCGCCCTCGCCCACCATGTCCTGCAGCCGCCATACGCGGTCCAGGAAGCGGCGGCAGCCCTTCGCGCCGTTGGTGGACCACGGAATCGCCTGGTCGAAGGCGCCCATGAACATCTCGTACAGGCGGAAGGCGTCGGCGCCCAGCTCGTCGATGATGTCGTCGGGGTTGATGACGTTCCCGCGGGACTTGGACATCTTCTCGCCGTTTTCGCCCAGGATCATGCCGTGGCTGGTGCGCTTCTGATAGGGTTCGGGGGCGGAGATCACGCCGATGTCGTGCAGGAACAGGTGCCAGAAGCGGCTGTAGAGCAGATGCAGGGTGGTGTGCTCCATGCCGCCGTTGTACCAGTCCACGGGCATCCAGTAGTCCAGGGCTTCCTTGCGGCCGATGCCCCCGTCAAAGTGCGGGTCGCAGTAGCGCATGAAGTACCAGGAGGAACCGGCCCACTGGGGCATGGTGTCGGTCTCGCGCTGGGCGGGGCCTCCGCAGCAGGGGCAGGTGGTGTTGACCCAGTCGGTCATCACGGACAGGGGGGATTCGCCGGAATCGGTGGGCTCGTAGTTTTCCACATTGGGCAGCACCACGGGCAGCTGATCCTCCGGCACGGGGACGATGCCGCACTTCTCGCAGTGCACCACGGGGATCGGCTCGCCCCAGTAGCGCTGACGGCTGAACACCCAGTCGCGCAGCTTGTAGTTGACCTTGCGCTCGCCCACGCCCATCTCCACCAGACGGTCGATGATGGCCTTCTTGGCCTGGGCGACCTTCATGCCGTTGAGGAAGTCGGAGTTGACCAGCACGCCGTCCTGGATATCGGTGTAGGCTTCCCTGGTGATGTCGCCGCCGGCCACCACCTCCACCATGGGCAGGCCGAAGCGCGTGGCGAATTCCCAGTCGCGGGTATCGTGGGCGGGCACGGCCATGATCGCGCCGGTGCCGTAGCTCATCAGGACATAGTCGCTCAGCCAGATGGGGATCTCCTTGCCGTTGACGGGGTTGATGGCCCGCACGCCCTCGATCTGCACGCCGGTCTTTTCCTTGGCCAGCTCCGCGCGCTCAAAGTCGCTCTTCTTGGCGGCCTCGGCCCGGTAGGCCATGCAGGCGTCGAAGTTGGTGATCCGGTCGCGTAGACGGTCAATCAGCGGATGCTCGGGGGAGAGCACCATGTACGTCGCGCCGAAGAGGGTATCGGGGCGGGTGGTGTAGATGCGCACCTTTTCGCCCGGGGCGGTCAGGGCGAAGTCCACCTCCGCGCCCTCGCTGCGGCCGATCCAGTTGCGCTGCTGCACCTTCACCTTGTCGATGAAGTCCACCGTGTCCAGGCCGTCGATCAGCTTCTGGGCGTAGTTGGTGATGCGCAGCATCCACTGCTTCTTCACCTTGCGGATGACCTGGCTGTGGCAGCGCTCGCACTCGCCGCCCACGACCTCCTCGTTGGCCAGGCCGCACTTGCAGGAGGGGCACCAGTTGATGGGCATCTCCGCCTTGTAGGCCAGGCCGTGCTTGTACAGCTGGAGGAAGATCCACTGGGTCCAGCGGTAGTAGCTGGGATCGGTGGTATCCACCTCGCGGGTGTAGTCGAAGGAGAAGCCGATCTTCTGGAGCTGATCGCGGAAGTGGTCGATGTTCTTGCGGGTGACGACGGCGGGATGCACCTTGTTCTTGATGGCGTAGTTCTCCGTGGGCAGGCCGAAGGCGTCCCACCCGATGGGGAACAGCACGTTGTAGCCCTCCATGCGGCGCTTGCGGGCGATGATGTCCATGGCCGTGTTGGAGCGGGGATGGCCCACATGCAGGCCCTGGCCGGAGGGATAGGGGAACTCGATCAGGCCGTAGAACTTGGGCTTGGAATAGTCCTCCTCCGCCTCGAAGGCGTGGGTATCGGCCCAGATCTTCTGCCACTTGGGTTCGATGGATTTGGGATCGTATGCTTGGATCGCCATGGAAAAAAACCTCCTCCTTGCGGATGGGTAGTCAAAAGCCGTCCCATCCCTGCGTGCTGCAAAGACGAAACGGCTTGTTTCGCGGTACCACTTTGCTTGCCCGGCAGCGCATGCCGGACCTCTCGAACAGCGCGGTAACGGGCGCGGCCGCCGGTTCATCGCCGGATCGCTCCGGGGCGAGCGGTTCCCCTGGGCCACGCCGCGCTTCCACCACCGCACGGCTCTCTGCGCAGGCCCGGAAAGGAACGTTCCCTTTCACTGCGATTGCAAGTTAGTATAGCACAAAAGGGGGAAAAATGTAAAGGGTGCGCCGGGAGGTTTTTTCGGCGGGGGCGGGCGCGTTCTCCTTATTGGAAGAAAGCCGCCGGCATGGTATAATGGCGGTGCTGCGTCCCGGCGCGGACGGAGCATACCCTTGATCACGGATGGGAGTTCAGCACGATGACAAGAATTCTGTTTATCTGCCACGGCAACATCTGCCGCAGTCCCATGGCGGAAATGATTCTCAAGCACCTGGTGCGGGAGCGGGGCATCGCGGATCAGTTCGAGATCGCCTCCTGCGCGGTGAGCCGGGAGGAGATCGGCAATCCGGTGTATCCGCAGGCGCGGGCGGAGCTGGCGCGGCACGGCGTGGCCTGCGAAAGGCGCGCCGCGCGGCAGCTCACCCGGGAGGACTACGACCGCTACGACTATCTCATCGGCATGGACGTGTGGAACCTGAGCGGCATGCGGCGGATTCTCCTGGGGGATCCGCAGGGCAAGTGCTGCCTGCTGATGGACTTCACCGGCCATCCCCGGGACGTGAGCGATCCTTGGTATTCCGACCGCTTCGACGTGGCCTGGCGGGATATCCTGGAGGGCTGCGAGGCGCTGCTGCGCCATCTGGGCGTATAATGCGCACGGACGGCCCAAAAAAGCCGCCCCGCCCCGGGTGAAATCCTTGACAACCCTGCGCATGCGGATATAAAATAAACAGTTGTGACGAATACAGCCAGGAGGTACGCTATGCTGCCCAGCACCGACACGCAGGCCTTCCGCGACATGCTCCATCAGCAGGTGGACAAGCGGCGGACCTTTGCGATCATTTCCCACCCTGACGCAGGCAAGACCACCCTCACCGAAAAGCTGCTGCTCTACGGCGGGGCGATCCGATCCGCCGGCAGCGTCAAGGCCCGCAAGAGCGACAAGCACGCCACGTCGGACTGGATGGACATTGAGAAGCAGCGCGGCATTTCCGTGACCTCCTCGGCCATGCAGTTTGAGTTTGACGGCTACCGCATCAACATTCTGGATACCCCCGGCCATCAGGACTTCTCCGAGGACACCTACCGCGTGCTGGTGGCGGCGGACGCGGCGGTCATGCTCATCGACGCGGCCAAGGGCGTGGAGGCCCAGACCATCAAGCTGTTCAAGGTCTGCCGGATGCGCAACATTCCCATCTTCACCTTTGTCAACAAGATGGACCGCGCCGCCAAGGATCCCTTCGCGCTGATGGAGGAGCTGGAGCAGGTGCTGGGCATCCGTTCCTGCCCGATCAACTGGCCCATCGGCGTGGACGGCGACTTCCAGGGCGTGTACCACCGGGACACCAGGATGGTGGAGCTCTACACCGGCGGCAACCACGGCAAGACCATGGTGGAAAAGACCGACATCGCCATTGACGATCCCGCCCTGGCGGACGCGCTGGAGGAGCATTACCGGGAGCGTCTGGCCGAGGAGATCGAGCTGCTGGACGAGGCCGGCGACGCCTTCGACCTGGACGCCGTGCGCCGGGGCGAGCTGACGCCCATGTTCTTCGGCTCGGCGGTGACCAACTTCGGCGTGGAGCCGTTCCTGGAGCGGTTCCTGCAGTATACGCCCCCGCCCCTGCCCCGCCAGAGCGATCAGGGCATGATCGGCCCGGAGGAGCCGTACTTCTCCGGCTTCGTCTTCAAGATTCAGGCCAACATGAACCCTGCCCATCGGGATCGGCTGGCCTTCATGCGCATTGTCAGCGGCGCGTTCGAGAAGGGCATGGAGGTGTGGCATTCCGGCACGAACAAGCCTGTGGCCCTCAAGCAGCCCCAGCAGTTCATGGCCGATGAGCGCGAAGCCGTGGAGGAGGCCTGGGCCGGCGATATCATCGGCCTGTTCGACCCCGGAATATACCAGCTGGGCGATACCCTCTCCTCCGGCCCCAAAATCCACTACGAGAATATCCCCGTCTTCGCCCCCGAATTCTTCAACCGCGTCCGCCCCGAGGACTCCATGAAGCGCAAGCAGTTCCAGAAGGGCATCAACCAGCTGGCGGAGGAAGGCGCCATCCAGACCTTCCTGCGCACGGAAACCGGCCGTGAGGAATTCATGGTCGGCGTGGTGGGCGTGCTGCAGTTCGAGGTGCTGGAGCATCGCCTCAAGACCGAGTACCAGGTCGATATCATCATGGAAGGCATGCCCTTCCGCTTCGTCCGCTGGGTCGTCAAGACCCCCAAGCCCGTGGAGGACCTGAAGCTGACCTCCACCTCCGGCCGGGCCAAGGACAGCCGCGGCCGGGACGTGCTGCTGTTCGAGAATGAATGGAGCATCCGCCTCGCCTGCGAAAACAACGCCGGCCTCGAGCTGGCGGAAACCGCGAACCGTCTGTGACGGGGGGACGCGAGGGGCGCTGCCCCTCGATCCCGCCAGAGGGCTGCATAGCCCTCTGGACTCCCATTCGCACGAATGGGCTGGGTTCCCTCCGGCTGCGGTTGCGCGCGTGCGGGGCTGTGCCGCGGGTTGCGCGGAGGCACAGCGCGCAAAGGGCGCGCCGCGCTTGCGGGGGTCACGCCTCACAACGGGCGAGGCGCGACGCGGTACTGCGGCCTGTCCGCTTTGCGGGGAGCCCGAGGGGCGGCCGCCCCTCGGAACCCGCAGGCTGCGCGTCGCGCCGCGCCCTCCGCGCGGCGGGACCCCATGCTGCGCGGCTCGCCCGTCGCGAGCCGCGCCCCGACCACCCCCACCCGAATGGGATTCTTAAGGGGCAGGCGCCCCTTAAGCGGAGTCCAGAGGCAGAGCCTCTGGGAAGGAGATGTTTGAATTGATTCGTGAAGATATCCGGAATATTGCCATTATCGCCCACGTCGACCACGGCAAGACCACCCTGGTGGATCAGATGCTCAAGCAGGGCGGCGTCTACCGCGAGAACCAGCAGACCGTCGACCGCGTCATGGACTCCAACGACCTGGAGCGCGAGCGCGGCATCACCATCCTGGCCAAGAACACCGCCGTGCATTACGGCTCCACCAAGATCAACATCGTCGACACCCCCGGCCACGCGGACTTCGGCGGCGAGGTGGAGCGCGTGCTGAAGATGGTCGACGGCGTGCTGCTGCTGGTGGACTCCTTCGAAGGCCCCATGCCCCAGACCCGCTTCGTGCTGAAGAAGGCCCTCGACCTGAAGCTCAAGGTGCTGATGGTCATCAACAAGGTGGATCGCCCTGACGCCCGCTGCGAGGAGGTCGTGGGCGAGCTGCTGGATCTGCTCATCGACCTGGACGCCGATGAAAGCACCCTGGACAGCCCCATCCTCTACGTCTCGGCCCGCAAGGGTACCGCGACCCTCGACCTGGAGCAGCCCGGCGAGAACCTGCAGCCCCTCTTCGACGCGATCCTCAAGTACATCCCCGCCCCCGAGGGCGATCCCGACGGCCCTGCCCAGGTGCTGATTTCCACCATCGACTACAGCGAGTATGTGGGCCGCATCGGCGTGGGCCGCGTGACCCGCGGCTGCTTCCGCGAGGGCATGAACGTCATCCACACCAACCTGGAGACCGGCGTGACCAGTCCCGTCTGGCGTCTGGGCGGCCTGTACCAGTACGACGGGCTGAAGCGCACCACCGCCAGGGAGGTGGGCATGGGCGATATCGTGGCGCTGTTCGGCATGGAGGATCTGTCCATCGGCGATACGGTGTGCGATCCCGCCTGCGTGGAGGGTCTGCCCTTCGTGAAGATCTCCGAGCCCACCGTGACCATGACCTTCTGCGTCAACGACAGCCCCTTCGCCGGCCGCGAGGGCCAGTACGTCACCAGCCGGCATCTGCGGGCGCGGCTGATGCGCGAGCTGCAGACGGACGTCTCCCTGCGCGTCAACGACACCGATTCCACCGATGCCTTCGAGGTCTGCGGCCGGGGCGAGTTGCACCTGTCCATCCTGATTGAGAACATGCGCCGTCAGGGCTATGAGTTCGCGGTGTCCAAGCCGCAGGTCATCTACAGGATGATCGACGGCGTGAAGTGCGAGCCTGTGGAGCGTCTGGTGGTGGACACGCCCCAGGCCAGCGCGGGCGCGGTCATCGAGAAGATCGGCCGCCGCCGCGGCGTGCTGGAGCACATGTCGGGGCTTGACCGGGTGCGGCTGGAGTTCCTGGTGCCCTCCCGGGGCCTGTTCGGCTACCGGAGCGAGTTCATGACCGACACCCGGGGCGAAGGCATCATGTCCAGCGTCTTTGAGCGCTACGAGCCGGTGAAGGGCGACATCCCCCACCGCAGCGTAGGCGCGCTGGTGGCCCACGAGACGGGCGTCTCCACCTCCTACGGCCTGTTCTACGCCCAGGAGCGCGGCACGCTGTTCATCGGCGCGCAGCAGAACGTGTACGAGGGCATGATTGTGGGCCAGAACGCCCGCCCGGACGATCTGGTGGTCAACGTGTGCAAGCAGAAGCACGTGACCAACATGCGCAACGCCTCCGCCTCGGAGGACGCCATGCGCCTGATCTCCGTGCATCCCCTGACCCTGGAGGAATGCCTCGAGTTCATCGACGACGACGAGCTGCTGGAAATCACCCCCAAGAATCTTCGCATGCGCAAGAAGGTTCTGAACGCCGGTGACCGCGCGCGTCTGTGGAGGAACAAGGTGTCGGAGTAAGGGGGACGGCAGGGGCGCTGCCCCTGCACCCTGCCAGAGGGCTGCATAGCCCTCTGGACTCCCATGCCCGCGAATGGGGCAGGTTGCCTTCGGTCGGAGTTGGGCGCGCGTGGGTATGTCGTGCGGGTGCGCGGAGGCACGGCGCACGAAGGGTGCGCCGCGCTTGCGGGGGTCACGGCGCGCGACAGGCGCGCCGCGACGCGGTCGTGTGGGGTTCCCCCCTTCCGTCACGGCTGACGCCGTGACACCTTCCCCTCCGGGGAAGCCCTTTGGTTGCGCGAGCTCGGGCGGGGCTCCCCTGCGGTCGCCCCGCTTCGCCCATACGTGCACGTCCCCTTTCGGGGGCAGGAGGCGGCGACCTCCTGCGGAGGCCGACGGAGGTAACTCCTGCTCCTTCGGCCATGCGGCGGGGATGCTGCGCCGCATCCTGTCCGACCTGTCAGACCACACGCGTCCCCCGC
>JBJEYH010000334.1:0-27638 GCA_051886675.1 Aristaeellaceae bacterium | reverse complement strand
GCACGAAGCGCGTCCCCGCGCACGAAGCGCGTCCCCGCGCACGAAGCGCGTCCCCGCGCACGAAGCGCGTCCCCCGCGCACGAAGCGCGTCCCCTGCGCACGAAGTGCGTCCCCCACGCACGAAGCGCATCCCCCACGCACGAAGCGCGTCCCCTGCGCACGAAGCGCGTCCCCCCACGAAGCGCGTCCTCTGCGCGCAACGAGGGCGGCCCAGAGGTGCCGCCCGGTCGCCAGCGGACAACAAACATGGCCCCCAAAGCCGTTCCAAGCCGCCCCCGCGAGGAAGCAATTAGCCTCGCGCAACATGGGCCTCCCCCCACCCGCCAAGCGGCGAGGGGTCCGGGGGCAGCCATGGTGCATGTTCGGCTTGGCTGCCCCCGGTCGCCCTTTGGTTCTTTCCCGCGAGAGGGAAAGAACAACCCCGCCCGCCCGCGCGGCGTGCAAAGGAACCCGCTCCCCGCCCGAGGGAAAGCGCCCCTTGCCCACGCACAGGCAAAGGCCCCTGCGTCCCCCGGTCGCCCTTTGGTTCTTTCCCGCGTGAGGGAAAGACCTCCCCGCGCCACGGGCAATACCGCCTGCTTTCGCAGGCAATCTCCCGCCAGGCGCAGCGGCCGGCGCCTCCGCCGGCAGGCAGGAAAACCACTTTTCCTTCACGCCTTTTTCAGCCATGCAGCGTCATGGCTTTTCTTGCATCCATGGAACCAATGAAGAAAGAAGGGCATGCATCATGATTGCCGAGATTCTCTGCGTCGGCACGGAGCTGCTGATGGGCCAGGTGCTCAACACCAACGCCCGGTTCATTTCCCGGCGGCTGTCGGCCCTGGGGGTGAGCCAGTATCATCAGACCGTGGTGGGCGATAACGCCCAGCGGCTGGAGGAAGCCTATCGCCTGGCGCTGAGCCGGGCGGATGTGGTCATCACCTCCGGCGGGCTGGGCCCCACGGTGGACGACATCACCAAGCGGGTGGCCGCGAAGGTGGCGGGGAAGGAGCTTGTCCTGTTCCCTGAGGCGGAGGAGATGGTGCGCACCCGCTTCCGCCAGTACCACAGGGACATGACGCTGAACAACCTGTCCCAGGCCATGTTCACCGCGGATTCCACCCTGCTGCCCAACCGCAACGGCACCGCGCCGGGGGCCATCGTGCCCATGGGCGAGGGGAAGGTGGTGATCCATCTGCCGGGGCCTCCCGCGGAGCTTGAGCCCATGTGGCTGGAGCAGGCGGAGCCCTGGCTGCAGGCCCGATCCGGCCGCGCGCTGGTGAGCCGCTACATCCGGATCTTCGGCATGGGGGAGGCGGAGGTGGATCATCGCCTGGCCGATCTGGAGATGGGCGGGAATCCCTCGCTGTCGCCCTACTGCTCCCTGGGGGAGGTGCAGCTGCGGGCCACCGCCGGCGCGGATACGCCCGCCGAGGCGGAAGCCCTGCTGGCGCCCCTGCTTGCGGAGGTGCAGCGCCGTCTGGGCAGCGTGATCTACGCCATTGAGGAGGATGACCAGGGCTCCCTGGCCAAATCCGCCGTGGAGGCCCTGAAGGCCCGGAGCTGGACGGTGGCCACCGCCGAAAGCCTGACCGGTGGGATGATCTCCGCCGCGCTGGTGGAAATCCCCGGGGCGTCGCGGGTGGTGCGCGGAGGCTTCGTCACCTACCAGACGGATACCAAGACGGTGCTGCTGGGCGTGCCCGCGGAGGTGATCGAGGAGCACGACGTGGTCAGCGCGGAGGTGGCGGTGGGCATGGCCCGGGGCGCGCGGGAGCGGCTGGGCGTGGACATCGCCGTGAGCGCGACGGGGCTTGCCGGCCCCGACGGCGGCACCCCCGAGCGGCCCGTGGGCACGGTCTACCTGGGGATCTCCACGGCGGAGCGCACCTATCCGATCCGCCTGTCCCTCACCGGCAACCGCGAGCGGATCCGCACCCTGGCCATGAAGCACGCCGTCAACGCCGTCCGCCGGGAGACGCTGGGCCTGTCCGCCGAATAATCCTCCCATTCATCCATGCATAAACGGCCTCCCTGCGGCTATGCTATAAGCATCAAGCGCAAGGAGGCTTTGTTCATGATGGATACGGTGTCGCTGCTTCTGGTGATCATCGGCGCGGTGAACTGGCTGCTGGTGGGCGTGTTCCAGTTCGACCTGGTGGCCTGGCTGTTCGGCGGACAGGGCGCGATCCTGAGCCGCATCGTCTACTCGCTGGTGGGCATCGCGGGATTGTGGTGCATCACGCTGCTCTTCCGGGACAGGAAGCAGTCCTGAGCATGCTGCCGGGGGAGCGGCCGGCGGGCCGCTTCCCTGCGCTTGCGCGCCGGGAGGGCATTTTCGCGGCCAATGGCCTGCGCGATGTCCCGCGCCCTGCATGTCGTCCTTGACAATTCGGGCGCAAACCGTTACCATGGATGCAGAGAAAATCCCCCGTGAAAGGACGGAATCTGCCATGAAATACGTTGGCGCGGGCATTGTGCCTGCGGATATTCTTCTTCCCCGGGCGGAGGTGTACCCCACCTCCTGGGCCTGCGTGGCCTGCGACCAGTACACCTCCGAGCCGGAATACTGGGAGGACGTGGCCCTGCAGGTGGGCGAGGCGCCCTCCACGCTGAAGCTGATGCTGCCCGAGTGCTACCTGAGCGAGACGGCCCGGCGGGTGCCGGAAATCCACCGCACCATGGCCGAATACCTGCAAAGCGGCGTGCTTCGCCAGGCCGTGACGGACGGCTTTGTGCTGGTGGAGCGCTCCACGCCCAGCGGGGCGCGGCTGGGGCTTGTGTGCGCGGTGGATCTGGAGCAGTATGACTTCACCCCCGGCAGCAAAAGCCCTGTGCGGCCCACGGAGGAAACCATCGCGGCCCGGCTGCCCGCGCGGCTGGAAATCCGCCGGGGCGCGCCGCTGGAGATGACCCACATTCTCCTGCTGATGGACGATCCCCTGCAGACGGTGGTGGAGCCCCTGTACGCGATGCGGGAAGACCTGCCCCTGCTCTACGACTTCCCGCTGATGAAGAACGGCGGCCATCTGAAGGGCTGGGCCGTGGAGGGCGAAGGGTACAAGCGGCAGATCTTCGACGCGCTGATGACCCTCAAGGCCCGGCAGGGCGAGAATCCGCTGCTCTTCGCCGTGGGCGACGGCAACCATTCCCTGGCCACGGCCAAGGCCTACTGGGACGAAATCAAGGGCACGCTGACGCCCGAGCAGCGGCTGACCCATCCGGCCCGCTACGCCCTGTGCGAGGCGGAAAACATTCACGACGACGCGCTGATCTTCGAGCCCATCCACCGGGTGCTGACCCATGTGGAGCCCTACGCGGTGATGCAGGACTGGACGCTGTACTGCCACGAGCGGGGGATGGATCTGAGCGAGATCACCGATCAGGGCGAAAGCGAGCAGGTGATGCAGGTGGTCTACGGCGGCATGGAAGCCGTCGCCGCCGTCACCAATCCCGACGGCGCGCTGCCGGTGGATACGCTGCAGCGCTATCTGGACGATTTCCTGCGCCGGCATCCGGAGGCGGAGATCGACTACATCCACGGCGAGGACGTGGTGCGCAGGCTCTGCCAGGCGCCGGACGCCATCGGCTTCCTGCTGCCGCCGCTGGACAAGAGCGGCTTCTTCCCCGCCATCCAGCAGCTGGGCGTGCTGCCCCGCAAGACCTTCTCCATGGGTCACGCCCATGAGAAGCGCTTCTACATGGAGTGCAAGAAGATCGTTCAGGACTGACCCGCGGCGATAACGGCATACGCCCCGCAGCTTTCTTCACGGAGGGCTGCGGGGCGTTTTGCCTGCGGGAGGAATTTTCCGCGGAGGAAGCAGGATTTGCCCCCCGGCCGCGGAGAAATGCACAGGCAGGGTATTCGCGGAAAAATTCAGGACTGTACAGCGGGGAGGCTGCCGACATGAAGGATATGCAGGGCTTCCGTCCGGCGGAGGTTATGCCGGGCGTCATCCATATCGAGGATCCCATGGGCGTGTGCATGACGCTGCTTCAGGGCCGCGACCGCGCGCTGCTGGTGGACGCGGGCTACGGCACGGCGGACGTGGGGGCCTTCATCGCGGGTATCACGGACAGGCCCGTGACGCTCGTGCTCACCCACGGGCATCACGATCACGCGCTGGGGGCGCGATGGTTCCCGGCCAGCCGGATGTTCGCGGAGGATCAGCCGGATTTCGCCCTTTACACGGGGGAAGCCACCCGGGCGAGGATCGCGGGGGATGCCCGGGCGCGGGGGATCTCCCTGCCGGAGGATTTCCTGACCTGTCCGATCCCCATGCCCGGGCCCCTCGCGGAGGGGGACGTCGACCTGGGCGGGCTGACGGCGCGGATTCTGCGCTGTCCGGGGCATACGCCGGGCTCGGCGGTGGTGTACGTGCCGGAGCGGGAGCTGCTGCTCACCGGGGACGACTGGAACCCCTGCACATGGCTGTTTTTCCCGGCGGCGCTGCCGGTGGAGGATTACCGGCGGAACGTATCGGAGCTGCTGACGCTGCCCTTCCGGCATGTGCTGTGCAGCCACCGGCACTGCCTGTACGGCCGGGACATGCTGGAGGATTTCCTGCTGGGGCTCACGGACGACGCGCTGCTGGCGTCCCATCCGGTGGACGTGGGCTATCCCCAGCGCACCTGGCAGGCGGAGCTTCCCCGGGGCCAGGTGCTGGTATTCGACCGGGACAAGTTTGACGGCGGCGGGGCGGACTGACCAGGCGCCGCGGATACGCCGGATCTTTTCGGGGTCAGGTACGCCGCGCGGGCGGAAACGCGCAGGCCCGCAAAAAAAGCCCGGCGCCGCGGTAGCTGCCGCCTGCGCCGGGCTTTTCACGGGCCGGGGTTTGTGATATACTGTGGGAAAAGGAGTCGGATCGTCCATGCGTCAGCCAGGGGCCGGGGGACAGGCCGCGCTGCCTGCCCATCTCAAGGAAATCAACCGCCAGAGGATCTTGCGGGTCATTCTCTCCGGCAGGGTGCTGACCGTGGCGGATATTCACGCGGAAACCAGCATCAGCCGTCCCACGGTCATGCGCGCCCTGCAGGATTATCTGCGCATGGGGGTGGTGCGTTCCCTGGGGCCGGGCAGCACCACCAGCGCCGGGGGCAAGAAGCCCGAGCTGTTCGTGTTTGCCGACGAGCGGCGGATCCTGTGCGTGAACCTGTGGCCGGGGAACGTCACCCTGGCGCTGAGCGGGCTGATCGGCGACGTGTACGCCATGGAGAGCGCGCCCTGTCCCGGGGAGCTGCCGCTGCAGGAGGCCTTCGCCCTGCTGCGCGGTCTGGCGGGCGGCTATCTGGAGCGGCAGGGGCTGACCCTGGGGGATCTCTACGGCGTGGTGCTCAGCGTGCCGGGCACGGTGGACTACGCCTCCAAGACGCTGCGCTACAATTCCCAGGCGCCGGCCTGGGGGGTGAACGTTCCGCTGGCGGATTATCTGCGGGCGCTGTTCGGGGACGGCCCGGTATACATGATCGACAACGCGGGCAAGGCTGCGGGCCGCGCCGTGCTGATGGAGCAGCCCGAGTACGCGGACAGCCGGCTGATGACGCTGTTCACCACCTGGGGGGTATCGGCCTGCATGATGGAGCGGGGACACATCCTCAACGGCCGGGACAGCCTCATCGGGGAGATCGGGCACATGGTGATCAGCGGCGACGGCCCGGAAACCTGCGGCTGCGGCAAGCGGGGCTGTCTGGAGAGCCTGGTGAGCCTGCGGCATGTGCGCCGGCTGCTGGCCGGGGCGGGGGACACGGGGGATCTGTCCGCGCTGAGCTACCGGGAGCTGTTCGGTCGATCCGCCGCGGGGGACGAGAAGGCCCGGAGCGTGGTGCGGCATCTGGCCCGGTGCTTCGCCGCGGCGCTGCACAATCTGTCCCTGACCTACGATCAGGACGCGGTGGTGTTCCAGGGGGAATTCGCCTGGGCGGACGAGACCTTCGACCGCTGCCTGAAGGAGGAGCTGCGCCAGTTCCGCTACTATCCGGAGGGGCAGCTGTTCTCCATCGCCTACGACCGTCGGGAGCTGCCCATGCTGGCGGCCCGCGGCGGCGCGGAGCTGATCAAGCGGCAGTACTTCGCCTCCCTGGGCGAGGGGCAGGCGTGAAGGCCGGAGGGGAAGCAGCGGGGCCTGTCAGGGCATTGGCCTGATGGGCCGTGAGCCGCGATGGCTTGCGCGGTGTTCGTCCGCGGGGGCCAGCGGAGTCTGTCGGGGCATTGGCCTGATAGCCCGTGAGCCGCGATGGTTTGCGCGGGGTTCGTCTGCGAGGGCCAGCGGGAATCGTCGAGGCCTGTCAGGGCGTTAGCATGATGGGCCGTGAGCCGCGAGGGTTGGCGCGGGGTTCGTTCGCGAGGGCCAGCGGGAGCTGGCGGGGCCTGTTAGGGTGTTAGCCTGATGGGCCGAAGCCGTGATGGCTTGCGCGGGGGTTCGTCTGCGGGGGCCAGCGGGAAACGTCGGGGCCTGTTGGGGCATCAGCCTGAAGGGCCGTGAGCCGCGATGGCTTGCGCGGGGTTCGTCCGCGAGGGCCAGCGGGAATCGTTAGGGACTGTCGGGGCATCGGCCTGATAGCCCGGGAGCCGCGATGGCTGGCGTGGAGTTCGTCCGCGATGGCCAGAGGGAATCGTTAGGGCCTGTCGGGGTATTGGGTTGATAGCCCGTGAGCCGCGATGGCTTGCGCGGGGGTTCGTCCGCGAGGGCCAGCGGGAATCGTTAGGCCTGTCGGGGCATCGGCCAGAAGTGCCGGGAGCCGCGATGGCTTGCGCTGGGGTTCGTCCGCGAGGGCCAGCGGGAACCGGCAGGGCCTGTCGGGGCATCGGCCAGAAGTGCCGGGAGCCGTGATGGCTTGCGCGGGGGTTCGTCCACGAGGGACAGCGGGAACCGGCGGGGCCTGTCGGGGCATCCCCCCCCTGCCGGGCCTTGGGCTGCGCCGCTCACCCGTGGTGCTTCCGCCACACCGCAGCCATGGCTCCAGCGGCTGTCCGGAGCTCCTCTTCGGTGGTGTGCCGCCCGATGCTGATGCGCAGCACCTGCCGGGCTTCCTCCGCCGTCAGGCCCATGGCCCGGTATACGTGGCTGGCTTCCCCTGAGGAGGCCGCGCAGGCCGCGCCGCCGGATACCTGGATCCCCAGGCTGTCCAGGGCGGCGATGGCGATCTCCGCGGACAGCCCCGGAAGGCGCACCGCCATGATCCCCGGCAGACGCGCCGCGCCCCCGCCAAGCCGCGCCACGCCCGGGATCTCCCCGCGAAGCATGGTCAGCAGCCCGTTCAGCAGCTGCCGCTCACGCTCCGCCCGGGGCAGCATGTCCGCCTGGGCCAGCTTCGCCGCCACGCCCATCCCCGCGATGGCCGGAACGTTCTCCGTGCCTGATCGCCGGCCGCCCTCCTGACCGCCCCCCGCCAGCAGGGGACGCATCCGCGTTCCCTGGCGGACGTACAGCGCGCCCGCGCCCCGGGGCCCGTAGAACTTGTGGGCGGACAGGCTCAGCAGATCGCAGCAGGCCACGTCCACCGGCACGTGCCCCACGGCCTGCACCGCGTCCACGTGGAAGGGAATCCGCCGGGTTCGGAGCATCTGCCCGATGGCCTCCACGTTCTGGCGCACGCCGGTCTCGTTGTTGGCCCACTGGACGCTCACCAGCGCGGTGTCGGGCCGGAGCGCGGCTGCCACGGCTTCCGGCTGAATCATGCCCTGGCTGTCCGGCTGCACGAGGGTCACGTCCCTGGCCCACAGCCGCGCGGCCTCCAGCACGGAGCTGTGCTCCATGGCGGAGATCACCGCGTGCTTCCCTTCCGCCAGACGCAGGGCGGTGTTGTTGCTCTCCGTGCCGCCGGAGGTGAAGACCAGCTCCGCCGGGTCGCACCCGAGCAGCGCGGCCAGCGTCCGCCGGACCGTCAGCAGCGTCCGCCGGGCCCGGGCCGCCCCCTGATAGGCCGCGGACGGGTTCGCCCAGCAATCCTGCATGCTCTCGGCCACGGCGGCGATGACCTCCGCCTCCGGACAGGTGGTGGCGGCGTGATCCAGGTTGATGACGGACATGACGCGTTCCCTCCCGCGTGGTTGATGACGCCTTCATTATAGCACGCATCCCGTTTTTCGCCCACCCCCTTGACAGACGCCCCGGTATGCTCTATCATGGAGACAGGTTATAAAATGTTGTTGCAAAACGTGATTCCCATCAAAGCATCCATAGAGGAGGAACTGTTATGAACCGCGAACAGGCAAGGCAGAAGGCGGAGGCGCTGGTCAGCCGGATGACGGTGGAGGAAGCCGCCAGCCAGCTGCGCTACGATGCGCCGGCCATCGACCGGCTGGGGATTCCGGCGTACAACTGGTGGAACGAGGCGCTCCACGGCGTGGCCCGGGCGGGCACGGCCACCATGTGGCCCCAGGCCATCGGCGTGGCCGCCAGCTTCGACCCCGCGCTGGTGGAGGAGCTGGGCGACGTGGCCGCCACCGAGGGCCGCGCCAAGTACAACGCCGCCACCCGTCACGGCGACCGGGACATCTACAAGGGGCTGACCTTCTGGTCGCCCAACATCAACATTTTCCGCGATCCCCGCTGGGGCCGCGGCCACGAGACCTACGGCGAGGATCCCTTCCTCACCGCGGAGCTGGGCAAGGCCTACGTCCGGGGCCTGCAGGGCGATGGGGAAACCATGAAGGCCGCCGCCTGCGCCAAGCACTTCGCCGTGCATTCCGGCCCGGAAAGCCTCCGGCATGAGTTCAACGCCGTGGCTTCCCCCAAGGACATGGAGGAAACCTATCTCCCCGCCTTCGAGGCGCTGGTGCGGGAGGCGAAGGTGGAGGCCGTCATGGGCGCGTACAACCGCACCAACGGCGAGCCCTGCTGCGGCAGCCAGGCGCTGATGGTGGATCTGCTGCGGAACAAGTGGGGGTTCGAGGGGCACTTCACCTCCGACTGCTGGGCCATCCGGGACTTCCATGAGCATCACATGGTCACCGCCTCCATGGAGGAATCCGCCGCCCTCGCCCTGAAGATGGGCTGCGACCTGAACTGCGGCAACACCTACATCTACATGATGAAGGCCTACGAGCAGGGCCTGGTGACGGAGGAGGAAATCCGCACCGCCGCGGTGCATCTGTTCACCACCCGGTATCTGCTGGGGATCATGGAGGGCAGCGGGTTCGACGATATCCCCTACAGCGTCGTCGAATGCCCCGGGCATCTGGCCAAGGCCCATCAGGCCACGCTGGAAAGCTGCGTGCTGCTCAAGAACGATGGCCTGCTGCCCCTGGATCCGGCGAAGCTCAGGACCGTGGCGGTGGTCGGGCCCAATGCCAACAGCCGGGTGTCCCTCATCGGGAACTATTACGGCACCTCCTCCCGGTACGTGACGGTGCTGGAGGGCCTGCAGGACGCCCTGGGCGATGACGTGCGGGTGCTCTACTCCGAGGGCTGCCATCTGTACAAGGACGTGACCCGCGGGCAGGTCATGAAGGACAACCTGATCTCCGAGGCCGTGACCGTGGCGGAGGAAGCCGACGCGGTGGTGGCGGTGGTGGGCCTGGACGAGACCCTCGAGGGCGAGCAGGGCGATACCGGCAACTCCGATGCCTCCGGCGACAAGCTGAACCTGCTGCTTCCGGCCAGCCAGCGGCGGATGCTGGACGCGGTGCTGAAGGTCGGCAAGCCCACGGTCATCGTGCTGATGGCGGGCAGCGCCATTGACCTGGGCGACGCCGCGGATCAGGCCGACGCCGTGCTGCTGGCCTGGTATCCGGGCGCCCGGGGCGGCAGGGCCGTGGCGGAGCTGCTGCTGGGCAAGGCGTCGCCCTCGGGCAAGCTGCCGGTGACCTTCTACCGCAACAGCCAGCTGGACGAGATGCCCGCCTTCTCCGATTACGCGATGAAGGGCCGCACCTACCGCTACTTCCCCGGGGAGCCGCTGTATCCCTTCGGCTACGGCCTGACCTACGGCGACGTGGCGGTGACGGAGGCGCAGGCCGTCCGGGAGGGCGACGTGATCCGCGTGCATGCCGTGGCCCGCAACGCCTCCGCCGTTCCCACGGACGAGGTGGTGCAGGTCTACTGCCAGAACGAGGGCAGCGACAATGCCCCCCTGAACCCGCGCCTGGTGGGCTTTCAGCGGATCCACTGCCCGGCCGGCGCCGGGACGCAGGTGGACATCGCCGTGCCTGCATCCGCGCTGCGGGTGGTGGACGAGGCGGGCCGCCGCATTGACGAGGGGCGGATCGTATTCTACGTGGGCGTGGGCCAGCCCGACAGCCGCACCCAGGCCCTGACCGGCCATGCCAGCGTCCGGGTGACGCTGTGAGCATACATCCTTGACGGAACGGAGGTTTTCACCATGAAATACTTGCTTGGCATTGACCTGGGCACGTCCGGCACGAAGACCGTGCTGTTCGACCAGGCCGGCGCGGCGGTGGCCAGCGCCACGGTGGAGTATCCCCTGCTGCAGCCGAAGAACGGCTGGGCGGAGCAGCGTCCCGAGGACTGGTGGAACGCGGCGGTGAGCACCATCCGCACGGTGCTGGAGAAAAGCGGCGTTGACCGGGCGGACGTGGTATCCCTGGGCATCAGCGGGCAGATGCACGGCCTGGTGCTGCTGGACGAAGCTGGTCAGGTGCTGCGTCCGGCGATTCTCTGGTGCGACGGCCGCACCCAGGACGAGTGCGACGAGATCACCCGGACCATCGGCCGGGAGCGGCTGATCCAGATTTCCGCCAATCCGGCGCTGACCGGCTTCACCGCCGGGAAGATCCTCTGGGTGCGCAGGCATGAGCCGGAGATCTGGGCGAAGGTGCGGCACATCCTGCTGCCCAAGGACTACGTGCGCTACATGCTCACGGGCGAATTGTACGCCGAGATGAGCGACGCCAGCGGCACCAACCTGCTGGACGTGCCGAACCGCTGCTGGTCGGCGGAGATCCTCGAAAAGCTGCACATCGACCCCACACTGCTGCCCCCGCTGCTGGAGAGCTGCGACAAGGCCGGCGAGGTGACGGAGGCTGCCGCCGCGCTGACGGGTTTGCAGCCCGGCACCTGCGTGGCGGCGGGCGCGGGCGACAACATGGCCGCCGCGGTGGGCACGGGCGTGGCGGTGGCCGGACGGGCCTTCACCACCATCGGCACCAGCGGCGTGGTGTTCGCCCACAGCGACAGCGTGCAGATTGATCCCCAGGGCCGTGTGCACAGCTTCTGCGCGGCGGTGCCGGGGGCCTACACGGTGATGAGCTGCACCCTGGCGGCGGGCCTTTCGCTGAAGTGGTTCCGCGACACCTTCTGCGCGGCGGAGATCGAGGCCGCGAAGGAGATGGGCGTTGATCCCTACAACCTGATGAATCCTGCGGCGGCCCAGTCGCCCATCGGCGCGAACCGGCTGATCTACCTGCCCTATCTGATGGGCGAGCGCAGCCCGGTGCTGGACAGCAATGCCCGCGGCGCGTTCGTGGGACTTTCCGCCATGCACACCCGGCGGGATCTGATCCGCGCGGTGATGGAGGGCGTGATCTACTCCCAGCGGCAGAACCTGGACATTCTGCGGGGCATGCACGTGGTGCCGGAGACCATGCTTGCCTGCGGCGGCGGCGCGAAGAGCCCCTTCTGGCGGCAGATGATGGCGGACGTGTTCGGCATGCCGGTGCAGACGCTGGAGAACAGCGAGGGCCCGGCCCTGGGCGCGGCGATTCTGGCGGGCGTGGCGGCCGGCGTGTATACGGACGTGCCTTCCGCCTGCGAGCAGGTGGTGCGCCGCAACGAGCCCCAGCTGCCCGACGCGGAAGCCTCCGCGGCCTACGAGCCCTTCTACCAGCTCTACCGCGGCCTGTATCCGGCCTTGAAGGAATCCTACGCCGCGCTGGCGAAATTGTAATGTAACGTTTATCTCCGCCGGCGGGGCGGGCGCTTCGCCGGCGGGGCTTGTCAACAGCATAGAACAAGGAGGCGTGAATCCCATGGAGATTCTGTCCGTATTCTCCCCCGAGTTCCGGGCCTATGGCCGGGTGGTGGAGGGTTATCCCGTGAAGGGTCTGCTGGACGCGCTGGCCCAGACCCCGCTGACCGACGGCGTGGTGTACGTTCCCCGGGAGCCCCTGCTCCACGCGGCCCCCGAGGCGCAGGCCGTCGGCGAGGCGCTCTACGGCGGCATGCCCTTCCAGCTGGGCTGGTGCAACGGCCACAACACGAAGCTGAACTGTCTGGAGTTCCATCGCGACAGCGAGTTCAACCTGGGCACGGAGGATTTCATTCTTCTGCTGGGTCTGCAGGGCGATATTGTGGACGGCAAGCTGGACACCGCCACGGTGAAGGCCTTCCGCTGTCCCGCGGGCGTGCTGGTTGAGGTATATGCCACCAGCCTGCACTATGCGCCCTGCCACACGGATCCCGCCAGGGGCTTCCGGGTGATGGTGGCCCTGCCCGAGAACACCAACACCGACTACCGGCCCGAGGGCGGCGCGAACGTGATGGACCGCATGCTCTGGGCGCGGAACAAGTGGCTGCTGGCCCATGCCGAGAGCGACGAGGCTGCGCAGGGCGCGGTGGTTGCGCTGGAGGGCGTGAACGTCGATATCGCGGCGGAGCTGTAAAGCTGCGCGGGGGATGATTGCGCTGGCGCGTTCCCCTGGAGAGGCCGGAACCTGCCGTTTCCCTCGCGGGCGGACTGCGTCGCCTGCCTGGAAACTCTGGGGCCGTTACCTTGAGGGGTGGTTCAGCCTGCCGTTTCCCTCGCGGGCGAACTTCGTCGCCTGCCTGGAAACTCTGGTGTCCTTCCCTTGAGGGGTGGTTCAGCCTGCCGTTTCCCTCGCGGGCGAACTTCGTCGCCTGCCTGGAAACTCTGGTGTCCTTCCCTTGAGGGGTGGTTCAGCCTGCCGTTTCCCTCGCGGGCGAACTTCGTCGCCTGCTTGGAAACTCTGGTTGCCTCGGTTCCCTTTTTACTTTTCATTGGTGGTGAGCCTGGGCTGCCGCCCAGACCCGCGCAGGGGCTAACGCCGCCCCTGCACCCGCGCAAGGGGCATCGCCCCTTGACCCTTTTCCGCTGGCGCGATCATGTGGAGAAGGTCGTTGATGTTTCCCCATGGCAATACCATTGACCATACATTTGCAAAAGGAGAGGATTTCCCATGATGCAGAACATTCCTGTCGTCAAGCTGGGCCTGGTGGCCGTGTCCCGCGACTGCTTCCCCATTCAGCTGAGCGAAAAGCGCCGCGCCGCCATCGCCGCCAAGTGCGGCCAGCGTGAGCTGAACGTGGTGGAAATCAAGACCACCGTGGAGAACGAGAAGGACATGCTCAAGGCCGTGGAAGAGCTCAAGGCCAACGAGTGCAATGCCTGCGTGGTGTTCCTGGGCAACTTCGGCCCCGAGACCCCCGAGACCCTCATCGCCAAGAACTTCGACGGCCCCTGCATGTTTGTGGCGGCGGCCGAGGGCGACGGCGACATGATCAACGGCCGCGGCGACGCCTACTGCGGCATGCTGAACTGCTCCTACAACCTGGGCATGCGTCATCTGAAGGGCTACATCCCCGAGTATCCCGTGGGCACCGCCGATGAGCTGGCCGACAAGATCGCCGAGTTCATCCCGATCGCCCGGGCCATCATCGGCGTGAAGAACCTGAAGATCATCACCTTCGGCCCCCGTCCCCAGGACTTCTTCGCCTGCAACGCCCCCATCAAGGGCCTGTACGAGCTGGGCGTGGAGATCGAGGAGAACTCCGAGCTGGATCTGCTGGTCTCCTACAAGGAGCATGCGAACGATCCCCGCATCCCCGAGGTGTGCGCCGACATGGCCGCCGAGATGGGCGAAGGCCGCTTCTACCCCGAGCTGAGCGAGCGCATGGCGCAGTTCGAGCTGACCCTGCTGGACTGGGCTGAGAACCACAAGGGTTCCCGCAAGTACGTGGCCTTCGCTGACAAGTGCTGGCCGGCCTTCCCCTCCCAGTTCGGCTTTGAGCCCTGCTATGTGAACTCCCGCCTGGCCTCCCGCGGCATCCCGGTCTCCTGCGAGGTGGACATCTACGGCGCGCTGAGCGAGTACATCGGCGCCTGCGTCACCGGCGACGCTGTCACCCTGCTGGACATCAACAACTCCGTGCCCCAGTACATCTATGACGAGGACATCAAGGGCAAGTTCGACTACGCCCTGACCGACACCTTCATGGGCTTCCACTGCGGCAACACCCCCTCCTGCAAGATGTGCTCCGATCGCGCGGTGAAGTACCAGCTGATCCAGCATCGTCTCCTGGAGCCCGAAGGAAGCGAGCCTGACTTCACCCGCGGCACCCTGGAGGGCGACATTGCCGCCAGCCCCATCACCTTCTACCGCCTGCAGTGCGACAGCGAGGGCGTGGTGCGCTCCTACATCGCCCAGGGCGAGGTGCTGGACGTGCCCACCCGTTCCTTCGGCGGCATCGGCGTGTTCGCCATCAAGGACATGGGCCGCTTCTACCGTCACGTGCTGGTGCAGAAGCGCTATCCGCATCACGGCGCTGTGGCGTTCGCTCACTGCGCGAAGGCTCTCTTCGAGGTCTTCAAGTATCTGGGCGTTCAGGACATCGCCTACAACCAGCCCGCCTCTCTGCCCTACCCCACCGAGAACCCCTGGGCCTAAGGCGGGGGGGCTTCGCCCCTTTTCGCGCGATTGAGTTGAGCGACTCCGTTCATGCTGAACACGCGTGAAAGTGTGCCTGCTGCTTGACTGCAGGGCCCGGCGCGCGGAGGGCGCGCCGGGCTGCGGGGTCACGGCGCACAAAGGGTGCGCCGCGACGCGTAACCTGCCCAAAAGCCTCCTGCCCTTCGGCAGGAGGCTTTTGTCGCGCCCCTCGGGGGCTGCAGCCCCCCGAACCCCCGGGCCAGGGGGACCGCGTCCCCCCGACACCCCCCGGGGCGTCGATCCCTCCCGCGGGATGGGGCTGAGCAGCTTTGTTCATGTGCAAAGGCCTCCTGCTTTTTGGCAGGAGGCCCTGGCTGCGCAGCCGGGGTTACAGCGCCCGTTCCAGCTCCTCCGGCGTGGGCTGGGGATCGGCCAGCTCGTAGGCCCGGCCGTCCGGCGTGCGGTTCAGGAAGTGGAAATCGTACAGCTCCCGCCGCAGCGTCGCCGGATCGCCGAAGGTGTGCCAGGCAAGCAGCACCTCGTTGACCTCCCGCTCCGTGTACACCCGGCCGGGCGCGAATTTCCCCGCCAGATACTGCAGCACCGCCAGCAGCTTCCTCCGCCGGGCGGGAAACTGCGTCACGCGGCCCTCCGCATCCAGAAAACCCCGCAGCATGCTCTGCGTCATGGCTGCTCGCCCTCCTCCGTCCGCCAGTAGCCCCGCTGATCCCGCGCCATCAGCCCTTCGGAAATCATGTCCCGGCGGATGGTGCAGAAGTCGTCGTGCACGTCGGCGATGATCAGGTTGACCTCCCGCTCGGGATAAATCCTCCCCGGCTCGAAGGCCTTGACGATTTCCTCCAGAATAATGCGCTTCTTCTTGCGCTGGGCGGGGATGGACTTCAGCTTCCCGTACTCGAAAAAGGCGTCGATGGTCTTCTGCCGGTAGGCCGCGTCCCGCTGCGCCTGAGCGTCCGCCTCCTGCGATTCCTCCCGCAGGATGTCGATGATCCGCGCGCTGAAGGTCTCGGCCCGCAGGGCGTACATGGTGTAGTACTGCGTCTTGTAGGACGTCACCGCGCCGACCTCCGCCAGCTTCTTCAGGTGGAAGGATACCGTCGCCGCGCTCAGCCCCAGCCGCTCTGCCAGACGCTCCACATACATGTCCTCCGAGGCCAGGGACTTCAGGATCTGCAGGCGGGATTTGTCCGCCAAGCACTTGAACAGCGCGATCGCTTCCGTATCGGTCATGGCTGTCCCTCCTGTATGTGCCCGAAGGCCCGGCGGATATCCTCCGCCATCTCCAGCTTGATCTGCTCCAGATACGCCCGGTTGCCGTCCCCGTGGGCCAGCGCCTTCTCCCGGGCCTGCGCCCAGGCTGCGGGAATCTGCTCCATCCGCTGGCGGAAGAACCCTGCCGGATCCTCCTGCTGCATCGCGGCTCGCAGCACCGCCTCGCTCAGCGACAGCACGTTCCCGCGGATCTTCTCGAAGACCGCCTCGTCCGTCCGGCCCTCCGCGGTCAGGGCGTTTTCTTTGGCCTTGCAGGCCGATTGCGTCCGCCGGAAGTATTCCTGCATCCGCTGATAAACCGTTTCATCCATGTTGCTTTCCTCCTTCCGGATCTTTTTCCGGCCACGGAAAGCATACCATAATCAAAATGCATTGTCAATAACTGATTAGATTAATATCGAATTAAAGGCGCCGCCGCATCGGAGAGGGAAACGCCTCCGCCGTGGCGAAAAGGAATGGCAAGACAATGCAATTCACCGTCCGCAAGGAGGAATCGACATGAGCATGGCCCAGGCGCGGCAGGCCTTTGCGCAGCCGGGGGACGAATACACGCCCATCCCCTTCTGGTTCTGGAACGATCATCTGACCGAGGCGGAGCTGGCCCGGCAGATCCGCGATTTTCATGACAGGGGCGTGGCGGGGTTCGTGATTCACCCCCGCAAGGGACTGCCCCGGAGCATCCCCTACATGTCGGAAGCATACCTGGGGTTCGTGCGCTTCGCCGTGGAGGAGGCCGCGAGGCTGGGCATGCGCGTGGTGCTCTACGACGAGGCCATGTATCCCTCCGGCTCCGCCCACGGCATGGTGGTGCGGGAGAACCCTGCCTTCGCCTCCCGCTGCCTGCGGATGGAGCTTTCGGCGGAAGCCGTTCCCGCCGGGGAGGACGTGGTGGCCGTATGCGCCGCCCGGGTGGAGGATGGCCGGGTGTCCGGGGCGGAAGCCGTGGACGCGGTGGACGGCCTGTATCCCGCGCCGGGGGACGGGCGGGCGCTTTTGTGCTTCCGGGAGGGATTTTCGGGCGGCACCATCCGCGGCGTTCATGAGAACGAGGACGATGGCGAGCCCAATGCGCCGCCATCCGCCGACCTGCTGAATCCGGAGGCGGTGCGGGCGTTCATCCGCCTGACCCACGAGGAGTACTGGCGCGCGCTGCATGCGCATTTCGGCAGCACCGTCATCGCCGTGTTCACCGACGAGCCGGACATCACCGGGCGCAACGCGCAGCCGGGGTGCATGGCCTGGACGACGGGCTTCCTGGCGGACTTCCAGGCCCAGGGGTGCGAGGCGGCCGATCTGCCCGCCCTGTGGCTGGACGCGGGCCCGGAGACGGAGGGCATCCGCCGCCGCTACCGCCGGGCGGTGAACCGCCGCCTGAACAACGCCTACTACGGCCAGCTGGCGGACTGGTGTCAGGCCCACGGCGTGGCACTCACCGGGCATCCGGCGAAAAGCTGGGACATGGGGCTGCTCAAGGCCTTCCAGCTGCCGGGGCAGGACGTGGTGTGGCGGTTTGTGGGGCCGGGGCAGGGCGTGACCGGGCCGGACAGCGTGCTGGCCAAGTGCGCCTCGGACGCGGCGCGTCACGCCGGGCGGGCGCGCAATGCCAACGAATGCTTCGGATGCTGCGGGCCGGAGGGGATCCAGTGGGCCTTCACCATGGACGACATGAAGTGGTACATGGACTGGCTGTTCGTGCGGGGGACGAACCTCTTGTATCCCCATGCGTTCTTCTATTCCCTGCGGGACGGCCGTGGGGAGGAGCGTCCGCCGGACGTGGGGCCGAACAACCTGTGGTGGCCCTGGTACGGGCAGATCGCCCGCTACATGCGGCGGATGAGCTGGCTGATGACCGGCGGGGTGAATCAGGCGGAGGTGGCGGTGCTCTGTCAGGAGGATCGCCTGCCCTGGGAGGTCTGCGTGCCGCTGTACGAGCATCAGATCGAGTTCAACTACCTGCAGGATACGGAGCTGTCCGCCTGCCGTGTGGAGGACGGGCAGCTGTGCCTGGGGCAGCAGCGGTATTCCGTGCTGATCACGGAGGACGTGTCCCTGGACGAGGACGTCCGGCAAGCCCTGGGGCTGCGGCCCTGCCTGCTGGAGATCGGCGGGGAAGGCCTGCGTGAGGCGCATGACGCCGCCGGGGACGGCTGGACAGGCGGAGCGTCGCGTCGCGACCGCATTCGCGCCGTGACCCCGCAGCGCGGCGTACCCGTCGCGCGCCGTGCCGTGCAGACGGGCAGCGGGACAGCAGCGCGCGTGTTCAGGCACGCCGGTTCGCGCGGCAACGGGAGCGAAGCCCCCTTCTTGCGGGCGAGCCATGTGCGGAAGGACGGGCTGGACTTCATCCTGCTGGTCAACGAGGGCGAGGAGGAAATCCGGTGCATGATGACCCCGGCAGCCCGGGGCGCGGCGGAATGGTGGGACGCCTGGACGGGCCGCACGGAGCCTGCCGTCGCGGATCGGGCGGGCCGCTATGCCCTGACGCTGCCCCGGCGGGGAAGCCTGATCCTGTGCGTGGATCCCTCGGGCGAGCCTGTCTGCGCCGATGAAGCCGTGCCGCCCTTCGCCCTGCCGGAGTATCCGGCGGAGCAGCCCCTGGCCGGGCAGACCTGGCGCGTTACGCCCCTGACCGGGGACACGCCGCCCTTTGCCCTGACCGCCGACGCGGAAGGCCGTCTGCCCTCCTGGACGGAGCAGCCCGGTCTGGCGGGGTATTCGGGCTGGATGGCCTACGAGACGGGACTGTCCCTGCCCCATGAGGCGCTGCTGGAGCTGGGCGAAACCCGCGCCATGAGCCGACTGATCCTGGACGGGGAGGAAGCGGGGATGTGCATGTGGTCGCCCCACCGCTACCTGCTTCCCGCCGGCGACCATGCGCTGCGCCTGGAGGTCTGCAACACCCTGGCCAACGCCTATGAGGGCCAGTCGCTGCCCTCGGGGCTGATGGGCCCTGTGACGCTGCGGCTCCCGGGCGGAAAGGCGTAAGCCTGGCCGGGCCCTGCCATCCTGCGGACAGACCATTCCCGCGGGAACGCGCCGCCTGTCTGCCGCGAGGGATGCGCTGGCATGGGCGGCTCCTGCTGAAGCCGGGCAGCGCATCGGCCTGCCGGGGATGGTAGGGGGCCGGCGCTGCGGAAAGGCAGCGGCTGGCGTGGCCGTGAACATGCCGGAGGAAAGGCCGGGGGGGACAGGGCAAAGTCGTGGGCGGAGAACACCAAAGGAAATGTTTGAAGCAGGCTATTTCCAACGGTGCTGTAGTAGCGTTTGAAATAGCGGACACAAACAAGCAAGAACCGGATATGGCATAAAATCCGAACGCAAAACAAAACCCGCCGCATATCATGATGCGGCGGGCTTTTTGGCGGAGAAGGAGGGATTTGAAGTAAGCCTGGCAAGGAAATGACTGATCAGCAGGGGAAACAACCCCATGTATTTCCTCGAGCTTCCAACGTGGTGACGAAATCACGGTCAATGGATGTTAACCTGTATTGTCGTCATTTTTGGTGTCAGTTCATCCTCACCTCACCCCATCGCTGAAGACAAGAAATGGGCCAGCGATGGGGTTTTATGTATCCCCCGGTGCAATGGAATCCGCTTGCTTCCATTCCTCCTCGGACATGCCCAACGCAGTGCAGAGCAGATCATTGATCAGCCCGTTGACCGACTCGCCTCGGGCTTTGGCATAGGCCTCAATGTCGACCTTTCTTCCCTTGGGGACAACGAGCTGGATTCGGTCGTAACGTTTGGCCAGGTTCTCATCGTTCCACTTTTTGTTGGCACGCTTGTGTGCTTCGCTCAGGGGCTTTCGTTCGCTCATGCTTTCACCTCCTCAAACAAGTATACAGCAGAGGGATACACTTGCGCAAGTGTACATATTGAACAAATACACTTGTGTAACTTTGTCGGGTTTGCCACTTGAAAATACACTTACACAAGTGTATAATGATATTACAGGGTTGAGAGAAGCCCCCAGGACTTCCCCGCCCCACATCAAGCAAGGAGGACAAACACGATGTCGAACCCGAATCTGGAGCCGAAGGTCAGGGAGCTGCTGGAGCTCAGGCGTCTGCGCGAGGAGCTGGACGCTGAAATCACCGCCGCCGAAGATGCCATCAAGGCTGTCATGGGCGAGGAAGAAACCCTCACCGCCGGCGCGTTCAAGGTCAGCTGGAAGGCTGTTACCAGCAGCCGCCTGGACAGCACCGCCCTCAAAAAGGCCATGCCGGAAATCGCCGCCCGCTTCATGAAGCAGACCACGACCCGCCGCTTCTCCATCAACTAAAGCGCCGGAACACCTACCACAGCATTCCGGCAACGCACCTCGCAGAACGACCAAGAACCACGGGGGGCAAGGACATTCTACCACAGTTCCTTGCTCCCCGCAATCAGGAAAGGAGCAAGTCATGGACATTTACACAGCCGTCACAGACAGGATCATGGCCCAGCTGGAGGCCGGACAGATTCCCTGGCAAAAGCCGTGGGTTGCAGCGGGGCAGGCTGTCAGCCACGTCACGGGCAAGCCCTATTCCCTGCTGAATCAGATGCTCCTGGGGCAGCCCGGGGAATATGTGACCTTCCATCAGTGCATGACCGAGGGCGGTCACGTCCGGAAGGGCGAAAAGGCCAGCATGGTGGTCTTCTGGAAGTTCATCGAGCAGGAGGACAAGGACACCGGCGAGATGAAGCAGATTCCCTTCCTGCGGTACTACAGCGTTTTCCACCTCTCCCAGTGCGAGGGCCTGACGGCCAGGTACACGCCCCAACTGCCCGAGGCGGCCCATGCCGACCAGCAGGCCGAGGCCATGATGACCGATTATGTGCGCCGTAGCGGCGTGACGATCCATCACCAGGACGGCGACCAGGCCTTCTATCAGCCCTCCACCGACAGCATCACCCTGCCCCGCATGGAGCAGTTCACCTCCACCGCTGCCTATTACAGCACGGCCTTCCACGAGCTGACCCACAGCACCGGCCACGAAAAGCGGCTGAACCGGCTGAACCACGCAGCCTGCTTCGGCACGGAGGATTACAGCAAGGAGGAGCTGGTCGCGGAGATCGGCGCAGCAGCGCTGGTTCAGCATGCCGGACTGGAAACGCCACATAGTATCATGAACAGCGCTGCCTATATTCAAAACTGGCTCAAAGCCCTGAAAAACGACAAGCGGCTGATGGTCAGTGCGGCAGGCCGGGCGGAAAAAGCTGTCGCACTGATTCTGGGGTCAGAAACGTAATCTTCACTATAATAAAATTGGGTCTCAGAGCCGCGCTGTCAACGAAAAGGTCAAATCCATTACCTTGACGAAAACGCGCGCTCTGAGGCCCCAAAACGTAGACTTTTCATCTGTATTTCCAGCCGGGAAAATGTCAGCTAAAACACACGTTAACGTTTACAGGAGGAACGCCATGATTTACGGCTATGCACGCTGCTCCCTTGCCGAAGAAAAGGGGCAAGACCTCAACCGTCAGGTGCGCGAGCTCAAAGCGGCAGGTGCGCAGGAAATCATCACCGAACGTGAGCACGGTGACAGCAAAATCAAAAAGAACCTCGACCTCTTGCTGGAGGCCACCAGGGAGGGCGACACAATCATCTGCACAGAGGTCAGCCGCCTGAGCAGGAGCACGCAGCAGCTTTGTGAAATCATCGAGCTGGTAAAGTGCAAGCACCTTTGTCTTGTCATCATCGGCAGCATCACCGTCGATTGCCGGAACGGGCATATTGATCCGATGAGCCAGGCCTTTATCCAGATGAGTGCGGTCTTTGCGGAGCTGGAGCTGTCCATCATCCGGGCGCGGGTCAGGAGCGGCATGGCCAATGCCAGAGCGAAGGGCAAGCAAATCGGCAGGAAGCCGACCACCCGGGACGACATTCCTGCCGTGTTTTACAAGCGCTATCCAGCCTATGCCGACGGGCAGCTGAACGTCAGCGAGCTGGCAAGGGTGTGCGGGCTGAGCAGACCGACGGTGTACAAGTATCTGACAATGGTGTGTGATCAGAAAACACGTTAGGAGAAGTCAACGGGTCTTGAGCAACTGGATGAGAAGAGTTCAGTTGCTTTTTGACCATTCAGTACGAAATAGGTAACGGCTTTGAAGTCTCCAGATACGACAGCCTTCATTTTCTCGTGAGAGGCGGTATGGTAAATAACCACTATCTCTGTTAACGTACCCGCCTTGGGAGCATGAGGAATTTCATCCAAATCAGGCGATGGCCATGGTGTGACGTTGGCGATTTCATCGGGCATACAAATGAAATATTGAGAATTCCCATGTATTGAGGTGAGACAGATCGTTCTTTCTTCGGAGGCGTTTTCTACAATGTATTTATAACAAATGGATACATTAACAATATGCTTCGCGGATACATTTTCAATTAGCAGGACGTCTTCCTTTATACCTGAAGAATGTGGTTTCCAACTGGTGTAATATACGCTTGCTCGCTTTGGTTTGGTGTTTGCATGAAAACGGGAGAACTCAAGAATAACGCGGTTTTCTTCCAATTCCTTCTCTTTCTCGTGATGGCGTTCTGCTTTTATTGTTAAATAAAGAACCAGGAAGGAAACAACACAGCCTATAAGCGCACCGTAATATCCCAGGACGTCTCCGGCTTCCCAAACAAACCAGCTTTCGAGCGCAGGAATATGATAAAGACTATTCAGCAGAAGTGGAATGCCCAATATGAGGATCATCAGGGCAATGACAATCAAGAAAAGACGTTTGCCAAATTTTTTCATTTTACCTCCCTGTTTGGTGTCTTGGTCATTTCCGCTAACATTTCCATCAGCCGTGCCACGCAGTCGCTCTCGGTCTTAACGCTGCCCCAGAAGCCATAGGCCTGCATAATGGCCTTGTCGTTGGCCTGGTGGGCGCGACGCAGCTCCACGGGCATGGTGACTTCATGGAAGTATGAGGTTAACGCTTACCCCTTCTATTGGACGGTCTCGGATTGATTGCGCCTGCCAATGATTGTCCCATGGCCTGCTTAACTTCCGGCGTATTAAACGCCGCGCCCAGCATCTCCTTCATCATATCGGCACCCAGTTGGCCTTGCATCTGCTGCTTTTGTTCTTCCAGTTTCAAACGATGCTCTTCGCGAAGCTTTTCCAATTCCATTTCATGCTTTCGCTCAAGGGCTGCTAAATCTATCTCATGTTGCTTCATCAGGCGTTCTATGTCGTGAGCATTGCTCTCTCGTAAAGATGCAATATCCGCTTTACATTTCTTGGATGAAGCACGATAAGATAGCCAGCTGGACAGAATGGCGACAGCGGCAGTCAGAATTTCTGGAAAGTACGTCCATATGGTAACAGTATTATTAACAACAGTAGCGGTTTCCATATTAGTCCTCCTAACTTCGTCATCCCCGCATACATCTCCATCAGCCTTGCCACGCAGTCGCTCTCGCTCTTGACGCTGCCCCGGAAGCCATAGGCCTGCATGAAGGCCGTGCAGTGTGCATGATATACATTCTACTCGAATACAACCCGTTTTTCAACCGCTGCCTGTATCTTGTGAGCTTCGCTTTCCTTCAGCGATCCGCTGGCGTTTCTGGGGGATGATCTGATAAAGGAATCGGTGATGGCAATTTGTCTCTGTCAAGCCATATGGTTGTTATCTTCCGCTCAATCAGCTTCAGCGGATTCGGCAGCACCTCCACCGGGCTGCCTTTGGGCAGGAAGCAGAAGGGGTAGACGCCAGCATGAGCAATCACGGAACGTCCGTGCGCATATTCCTGGTTGGTAATGCGATGATTTTGAGACGCGCGAAGTAACGTCCTCCTGGCTGCTGTGTTCCTGGCGGGAAGAAGCCTGGCAGCTGCCGCATAGGTGTAGAAGTCCTGGCTGTCATTGGCATGAAAGACGCAGGCATAGACCATTTGCTCTGCGGTATAAGCCGTTTCATAGGATAGCAGATGACCAAACAGAGGCTTGGTATGCTGGGCTTTGCAGAGACGTTTAATGAACTGGTAGCCGCACTGCACTTCCAAACGCAGCACGTTCCGGGCGGCCAGGATATCTTCAGAGCGCACTCGCTGCCCTTTGCTTTCCAGCGCTGCCAGACGGTTTGCTTTGTCATAAAAGTTCAGAACATAATTGCGCAGGGTGTTGTTTTGATAATCGGAACGGGTTTTGACGTAGACGCTGCCGTTCAGGTTCTTCTTCCGGACGTAATTGACGCGGCAGCTGTTATTGCAGCAGTCAAAGGCGGTGTTCAGGAAGGACAGATATTGTCCTACATAGGGTGTTTTAATGTTGAAACAATAATCAATTCGCTTTACCTGGAACGTACGGATCTGAATCAGCGGGTAAAGAAACAGGGCGTTCAGGTACTCGTCAAGCTGGTCAAGAAAAAGCTCCAGGTTGGTTCCGTAGAGGTCATCGACATTCAGTACGTCTGTGTCGTGCAGCAATCTGAGGATCTTTCCACGAATGTGTATCCGTTGCCGATCCGGGTAGTAGTTGATTCTGACGCCTTTTCTCCGGTGCTGGATATAGCACTCGCCGTCGATTGTTTTGGATGCGATCCACTTTCTCTGCTGAAATGCGTTCAAAGGGATGGCGATGTCTGCGCTCAGATGAACGGTGTCAATCACAGGCGCTCACATCCGGAATTGCCAGGTAAATGTTAATGAAAACAAAACAGGCGTTCAATGCAGTCTCCATGAATTATTCCTCCATGATCAGTTATTATAGATTTTCTTTGCTGGCATTGGGGCCCATAAAAGTCCGGCCTTCTTCTGCCTGCTGGATAAGCCACGCGTTGAGCGCATCAACGGGGATGATATAACGGGGGCCGATGCGGAATGCGGGGAAGCCCTCGGACTTGGCGAGTGCACTCATGGTGGGGCGGGAAACGTGAAGGGCCTTGGCTGCTTCAGATAAATTGTAAGATAGGACAGGTAGTTCGTTCATATAATATTCTCCTTTCGTACGCAATGTACGTTTATTATACGCGAAAAATGTTTCTTGTCAAGGGGGTATTGACGAGATAACCAATGTGTGGTATGATCCGCAACGAGGTGAGGCGAATGAACGCAATAAACGATTTGTACGACATCATTGACGCATTGCGCAAAAAAAACTATATGAGTTCCAGATCACTGGCGATAGCTGCAGAGATTCCACCGACAACGCTGGCGTCCATCATGTCCCGCCGCCCTGCGACCATGGACAAGGCGATACTGGAAAGGATTGCGGCGGTCTTTCACGTGACGTGGTATCAGCTGCTCAATCAATCGGAATCCTTCGCTGCGGCGTATGAGAATGAGCTGAGAGTTCCAACGGCGATGTCGAAGGAAGACGTTGAACAGGTCTATGAGCAGATTGTGCAGCCCATCACCCGTGCAGCGGACTTCCGTGGAACCGGGAGATTGCAGGCGGATGCGACAAAGGCCTGGTGCCCAAGGACAGCAAGGTACCATGGATTCCAGGAAAGTATCCAGTTTGTCTTGGGCAAGTTGAATGATGATGGACTGATGGAGGCCATGCGTCGGGTGCTGGACGTAGCCAATGACCCGAAATATTGCAAAGCAAAGGAGGATGATTCATGACAAAAAGAAAAGCTCCCAACGGGAGCGGAAGCATCATCAAGCGGAAGGACGGACGATATGAAGGAAAAGTGATTGTCGGGCATGACCCCATGACAGGCAAGGCAATCCGCAGGAGCGTCTACGCGAAAAACCGGGAAGAATGCGCCCGGAAGATTCGGAGCGTCACGGTCTCGGTTGATAACGGCACGTATATCGAACCCTCAAAGTATACCTTCGGGCAGTGGATGGACATCTGGTGGAGCGAGTACCTGCCGAATGTCAAGCCTACGACGAGGGAACAATACGCCGCCCATATCAGGAATCACATCAAGCCGTATTTGGGGAATGTGAAGCTCTCCGCGCTGAAGCCGGATATGATCCAGCGCCTGTACAACAGGCTGCTGAGGACGGAAGAACACCCGGAGGGGCTCAGTGCAAAGTCGATCAAGAATTTGCACGGCATTATCCACAAGGCTCTGAAACAGGCTGCGCTGCTCGGCTATCTCCCCAACAATCCTGCACAGGCCTGTGTCCTGCCGCGCATCGAGAAGAAGGAAGTCCAGTTCCTTGAAGAAGAGGACATCGGCAACTTGCTGACGGCTATTCGGGGCGATCCGTACGAGTACATCTATACCGTAGATGTTTTCACGGGGCTTAGGCAGGGTGAAATTCTTGGGCTGACGTGGGACTGCGTGGACTTCAACACAGGCGTATTGACCATTGACAAGCAGCTGCAGAAGGAGCACCGGAAGGGCGGCAGGTATATGCTCGTCAGCTGCAAGACCGACAGGGTACGCAGGATACTGGCTACACCGTACGTCATGGGCATCCTGATGAAGCAGTGGCAGAAGCAGTGCTCAGAACGCCTGCGTGCCGGAAGCCTGTGGAGCAATGACTGGAACCTGGTGTTCACCAACGCCCTGGGCGGGCATCTGTGCAGCGTGACGGTCTACAATCACTTCAAACGGATTGTGAAATCTCTGGGCCTGCCGAGTGTCCGCTTCCACGACATGCGGCATACCTACGCTGTGCTTTCGCTCCAGAACGGTGACGATATCAAAACGGTGCAGTCCAACGTGGGGCACGCAACAGCCTCGTTCACGCTGGACGTCTACGGCCACGTTTCGCAGAAGATGCAGCAGGACAGCGCAAACCGTATGCAGCGGTTCATTGAAGGCCTGCCTGCCGCCCGGTAGGCGTTGTCGTCAAAAGTGTCGTCATTTCTCGATACAAAAAAAGAAAAACCCTGATTTTCCTAAGAAAATCAAGGTCTTTCATGGCGGAGAAGGAGGGATTTGAACCCTCGCTGCGCTTATCGCACACTACTCCCTTAGCAGGGGAGCCCCTTCGGCCTCTTGGGTACTTCTCCATGTCAAGCGATGTGCGGTTGTCAGGATTGCTGGCGGAGAGAGAGGGATTCGAACCCCCGGTGCCTTTCAGCATCACTGGTTTTCAAGACCAGCGCCATCAACCGCTCGGCCATCTCTCCATCGTGGAACCAGCTTGGTTATTATAGCATGCCCCTGACGCCTTGTCAAGGGCGAAAATTGGACTTCGCGATTTTCATCGCCGGGGAACGCCTCCGGCGGCAGGTTCGCCGCCGTGCCGCCGGAGGCTGCGCCTTACTCGTCGGATTCGTCGCTGTCCTCGGCGGCGGGGGCGTCGTCATCCTCCTCCAGCTCGGGGAAGACAGGCTTCCCGCAGACCGGGCAGAGATAATCCTCGTCGAAGTCCACGTCCGAGGCGCGGAACTGCAGCTCGTGTCCGCAGGAGGGGCACGCGTAGGAGATCAGCTCGTCATCCTCGTCGGCGTCGGCGTCGTCGTCCTCGTCGTAGACGGCGTCCTCGTCCTCGTCGCCGAAGAGGGTTTCCTCCAGATCGGCCAGGTCGTCGTCAATGGACTCCACATACTCGTTCAGCTCATCGTGGGCATCGGTCATGGCCTGCATTTCCTCGGCCATCTCGCCCATGGCATTCAGGATCTCCAGGATGAGCTTGTTGGAGTCCTTCTCCATGTTCAGCTTCATGCCGGCGGCCAGGCCCTTCAGGTAGCTTACCTTGTCGGTCAGTTTGCTCATAGGTGATAACCTCCTCACGATTCTTGTTCTCCGGGATGCAAACCACCCGGCGGAGGCAGCTCCGCCGGGCAATGCGATCACCTGTCCAGGATTCCGTCCGCCGCTTACGCGCGCTCCATGTACTCGCCGGTGCGGGTATCGATGCGGATCATGTCGCCGGTGTTGATGAACAGCGGCACCTGCAGGCTGTAGC
>JBJEYH010000333.1:0-2410 GCA_051886675.1 Aristaeellaceae bacterium | reverse complement strand
AGCGTCATGATGGTGGACAGGGATGAACGCGCCTTCCGCAAGCTGGGCGCCGCCTACGGCGGGCTGACCCTGGCGGGCGACGCGACGGACATCGCCGTGCTGCGCAGCGCGGAGATCGAGCGCGCGGACACCGTCGTCTCCGTCACCAACGACGACAACACCAACATCATGGTCGCGCAGATCGCGCGCAACGTCTACCACATCCCGAACGTCATCTGCCGCCTGTACGACCCCGAACGGGAGATCGTCTACAAGGAATTCGGCATCGACACCATCTGCCCCACGGTGCTCTCCACGCGGGAGATTGACCGCCTGCTGGGCAAGGCGAAGGGAGAGAAGGAAGCATGAACATGCAGGTGCTGCTCATCGGCGGCTTTGACATCGCAAGGACGCTTGCCGCCTCGCTGCTCAAACGGAAATACCAGGTGACGGCGGTTCACCCGGACTACGACTGCTGCAGGCAGCTCGCGGACATCAAGGGGCTTCAGGTCATAAACGGCGACGGCTCCAAGCCCTTCATTCTGGAGGAGGCCGGGGCGCGCCGGACGGACATCGCCATCGCGCTGACGGACAGCGACGCGGACAATCTGGTCATCTGCGAGCTGTGCAAGAAGCGCTTCGGCGTGACCAAAACGGTCAGCGTCATCAAAAACGCGGAGAACACGGCGTTCTTCAGGCAGATGGGCGTGGATGCGGTGGTCTGCGCGACGAACACCATCACCGGCATCATCGAGCAGCTCGCCTTTGTGCATGACATGACCGCGCTGGTGCCCGTCGGCGACGGGCGCGTGAGCATCGCGGAGGTTGCCATCCCGGAGGGCGCGCCCGCAGCGAACAAGAAGCTCTGGGAGATCAGCCTGCCCCGCGAGGTCATCGTGGGCTGCATCCTGCGCAAGGATCAGACGCTGATTCCGCGCGGCGACACGCGCATTCTCGCGGGCGATTCGCTGGTGCTGCTCTCCTCCGCGCATCAGGAGACGGACGCCATCCGCGCGCTGACGGGGCGGTGATGCGCGATGAAACAGCGCATCACCCGCGCAAGCAACGTCGGCAAGCTGACCGCGCTCATCGGTCTTTTGCTGCTTGCACCGCTGCTCGTGCTGCCCGCTTTCCCGGAGGATGCGCCGTTTGCCGCGGCATTTCTCATTCCGGGCATCGCATCCATCCTGCTGGGGCTGGCGCTCTGCCTGTACCTTCCGGCGCGCCCGCTGACCATGCAGGAGGCCATGCACCACGGCAATCTGCTGGTGCTCTACATCTGGGTGTACGGGTGTCTCGCGGGCGCGCTGCCCTTCGTGCTGGGCGGGCGGCTCACGTTTGTGCAGGCGCTCTTTGAGGCCGTCAGCGGCTGGACGACGACGGGCCTTTCCGTCATGGACGTGACCGTCACGCCGCCCATCTTCCTCTTTTACCGCAGCTTCATGCAGTTCTGCGGCGGCCTCGGCTTCGTGATGATCATGATGACCTTCGTGCAGGGCCGGATGGGCATGGTGCTCTACAACGCGGAGGGGCACCCCGACAAGCTCATGCCCACGCTGCGGGAGACGGTGCGCACCATTGTGCTCATGTACATGGCGTTCCTGATCGTGGGCGTGGTCGCGTATGTGCTGTGCGGGATGCCGGTGTTTGACGCGGTGCTGCACACGATGGGCGCGCTCTCGACCGGCGGCTTCTCCAATCAGGCGGAGAGCATCGGCGCGTACCACAGCGCCGCCGTCGAGGGCGTCACCGTCGTCCTGATGCTGGTGGGCACGACCAACTTCGCCATCCTGCTGCTCCTCGTCCGGCGGAAATGGCGGGACGCCCTCCGGTGCAGCGAGCTTCGCTTTCTGGGCGCGCTGCTGGCGGTCTTTGTGCCCGTCACGGCGCTGGCGCTGATGACGGGGCTGTACATGAGCCTCGGCGAGGGGCTGCGTCAGGCGCTGTTCAACATCGTGTCCGCGCTCTCGACCACGGGCTACGCGACCATGAGCTACGAGCGCTGGCCGCAGGCGGCGATTGGCATCATGATCCTGATGATGCTCATCGGCGGCGGCGCGGGCTCGACGGCGGGCGGCATCAAGCTCTCGCGGACGCTCATCATGCTCAAGGCGTCGTTTGCGGAGCTGCGCGCGCGCGTCTCCCCGGAGCACGAGGTGCGCACGCCGTCCATCACCCGCGCGCAGGGCAGGACGCCGGTGGATGCCCCCACGCTGCGCGCCACGGCGGGCTTTGTGACGCTGTATCTGCTGCTCTTTTCGGCGGGCACGCTGCTGCTTTGTATCACGGAGGGCGCGCCGCTGGCAAGCTGCATGTTCGAGTTCGCGTCCTCGCTGGGCACGGTGGGCCTGTCCATCGGCCTGACCGGGCCGACGACCCGCGCCGCCACGCTGCTGGTGGAGATCGCGGGCATGCTGCTGGGCAGGCTGGA
>JBJEYH010000332.1:0-43028 GCA_051886675.1 Aristaeellaceae bacterium | reverse complement strand
TGGGCTCGGCGGTGGGCTCGGCCGTCGGAGCCTCGGTGGGCTCAGCGGTGGGCTCGGCCGTCGGAGCCTCGGTGGGCTCAGCGGTGGGCTCGGCCGTCGGAGCCTCGGTGGGCTCAGTGGTGGGCTCCTCGGTGGGTTCCTCGGTGGGCTCAGCGGTGGGCTCCTCGGTGGGTTCCTCGGTGGGCTCAGCGGTGGGTTCCACGGTGGGTTCGGCAGTGGGCGCCACGTAGGCGAGCAGCTCGAACTGCGCTTCGCTCCAGGTTACGCTGCCGTCCGCCAGCACCGCGCCAACGTACAGCGCGTAGATTCCCTCCGCGTAATCCGCTGCCCTCAGCTCGATGAACTGGTCGGTGGTCCGGGCAATCAGCTCAGGCTCGATCTCGTCCTTTTCATCGTCCTCCACGTCCAGCCTGAGGGCGTACACCAGGTACTCGGTGGCATCCTGGCGGGCATTCCAGTTGAACCTGACCTTCTTCTGGCCTTCTTCCAGCTGGATCTGCCACACATCGTCAGCCTTCCCGGACGCCTGCTCCGGCTCGATGGTCACGACGCGCTCGATGACCTCGGGAGTAGGAGCGGGCGTAGGCTCAAGCGTGGCTTCCGCAAGCGCCTCGTCCACGGCGAGGGCAAGCGTACGGCTGCGCAGGGAGTAAGACGACGAACCAGAAGTGATCTGTTCGATGATTGACTCGGGACTATCCAGGTTCGTCTTGACATAGCCGAAGTAAATCTCGATTCGCAGATCGTGGCGCATCCAGGTATCGTAGATCGTGCCAGGCATCGAAAGGTTGTAAGAAATTGCAGGTGTTGTGGGCGAAGTAAAATTAGCATTCCAACCGCCCAGGACCTCTACATCGCCAGTAAATTCAATGGACATGCTTCCCAGATGCTTGTGCGTGTCCGTATTGTAACGATACGATGTATCAAGCACGCGCTGGTATCCGCCATTCATATAGGCATAGACCCTGATCGTGGCAATACCGATCAGATCCTCACCGATGTAGGCATGCGAATCCACCGGAATGTTGGCAGTAGGTGTCCACGTGGTGGAGACGTAGTCAGTAAAGGCGTCAGCGCTCGCGTCGGTGCAGATGTAGCCGGGGTAGCCATAGAGATCCACATCCAGCGTGGACTTGAACGTCACAGGCACCTGAACCGTGGGCGACAGGTAGTTCACCGTGTCCGTGGGCGTGAACACCGCAGAGGCAAAGGTCTGGGAAGCGGAGAAGTACCGCTTCGATTCCTCGCCATTCTCGTCCGGCTCCGTGCCTTCCCACTTCAGCGTACCATCCACGGTCATGGTGGGGTCGTTGGGGTTGGTGGGCTTGACGCTGCTGTCGGTGAAGATGGGGGTGAAATCGTTCAACGGGTTCACCTGCTCTTCCGTCGCAGGCATGTACACGGCGCCTTCCAGAATCGCGAAGGTGCATTGCTCCACAACCGGCACCACGCGCTCCACATCCACATGGAAGGTGTAGCCCAGCGCGTTGTAGTTGGGATCCTCCGTTTCCAGCTGGTAGGTGGCATGCACCTCGTAGCCGGTGGTGGAGGAGATGCCCGTATCCGTTGTGGAGGCGGAGCTGGCGTCCAGCAGCCTGTACACGTACGCCGAATCATCCCACACCCACTTGCCGGGGACATCATTGCCGTTGATGTCAAGCACGTTCAGGTTCATGATCATGTCATTGGCGACCTTGTAGATGCCGTCACGAGCGGCATTGCTGGATAGCGTTGCCTCGCCGGAAAGCTGCTGGCCGTAGGACAGGTGCGTAACCTGGAAGTTGCTGCCCATCTGCATGGTCAGATCCGCAGGCTTGATGGTGTAGGTCAGCGTCTTGGAGGCGTTGGTGGCATCGTCGGACCAGCAGCACTTCTCGGGGTTCTTCAGCGTCAGGGTGACCAGGTAGGTGCCGGCATCCGTGTGGGCCTCATTGCCGGTCACGGTGTAGTCGTCCGTCTCGGAGATATTGGGCACATGAGCCTTGCCATCGTAGGTGATGGAGGTCTCGATGCCCGGCGCCGTCACAACCTTCTTCAGCACATGGATCGTGATATCGCGGGAGTAGGGCGCATAGTGGATCAGATCGTCGGGGGTGAAGGTGATAACGTAGGTGAAGGTGCCCAGGGTATCCAGCTGGACGTTTCCGGCATCCCAGCTGAAGGTACCCGCGATGTTGCTCTGATAGAGCGTGGAGGCACGCAGGTTGATGGGCAGGCTGTTCAGCATGGTATCAACCGTCGCACTATACTCCACCTGGCCGAGGATCCTTGCCGACGCGCGGGTGATCTCGAAGGTGGTGGAAATGTCCGAGGTGTCGACGGCATACTTGCTGTCGCCGGTGACGCCGGTGATGGTGATCGACTCGAAGTCCGTCAGCGTCACAGTGCAGGGGCCGGGCTCGATGCTGGTCTGCTCAAGCACGCCGCCCGTGATGGTGACCACCGTGCCGACCTGCTCACCCGTCTCCTTGTTGGCGCCGTAGAACCAGATCGCGGATTCAGGCATCGGGGCAGCACTGTACTCGGTGTAGCGCGCCTTCGCCATCACCTTCACGCCGATCTGCGTGGTCACAGCCACCAGGGTTTCGGCGGTGCTGCAGGTGGAGACGAAAGCTTCGTCCGGCGTGAACACAACCTTGTATACGGCCTTGTCGTTGTTGGAGGCAAGGGGCACGGCGTCCGGCTCCGCCCAGGCAAAGGTACCCGTGACAGGGTTGCCCTCCTCATCAGTGGCGGTGCCGGTCAGCTTCACATTGGAAAGCGGCGTGCCGTAGGCGATGTAGATGCCGTCCACCGCGTCGGTGTAATCCACCGCGGCGGTGATGTTCACGGACTTCTTCAGCACCTCAAGGATGACGCCATTCCTGGAGTCGGAGGCAAGCACCTGGCCATTGTCGTCCAGGAGGGTGATGGTCACGGTCAGGGAATAGCGCATGGCGGTGTCGGTCGAGGTCGGATCGCCCTCCTGCACCGCGGTCACGGTGAGATGATCGGCATAGGTGCTGAAGTAGTCGTCCGCGGCCAGGGCAGCCTCGGCGGCGGCGACATAGTCAGCCACGCCGGTGAAGTCCGCAAGATCCACCGTGTAGGGATCGGGAATGACCTCCAGCGCCTCGGCAACCATGCGATCCGTGGGATCGGTGGGGAGCCAGGTGGCCGTGTACTGACGGTCGCCCGAGGAGCCCCTGGGGATCGTCACGGTGATGGTCTTGCCGTCCAGGCCCGTGCCCGTCCAGCCGGTGAACTCATAGCCATCGGCCACGGGGTTGCTCAGGGTGATGTCGTCGCTCTCGACGGTGTAGGCGGTGGGATTGGACTGGGCGGTTTCGCCGCGGATGAGCTCGTAGGCAATGCTGTATTCCACGGGCTCCCACAGCGCGGTCAGGGTGATGTCGCCCGCAAGGCCCGCGGGGATACTGACGTTGCCTTCAGCGTCCACGTCCAGCGCGTCAATGCCCGCGACCTCCCAGCCGAGGAAATTGTAGCTCGCGCGGGTAGGCGCATACAGGGGGAGACTGCCGCTCTCAATGGTGTGGGAAGCGGGGTTGGCGGCGTTGTTCACGCCGTTGTCGCCCAGCACGTAGCGGATGGCGTATTCCGTGGGCGCCCAGCAGGCGTACAGGGTCATCGTGCCTTCGACGACGTAGTTTTCGTCAAGGGTCACGCGGTTGACCTCGCCGCCGTTGGGCAGGCGGAACCAGCCCAGGAAGTCGTAGTTTTCACGCACCGGATTCTCAGGGATGTAGATCAGCGGCTCGCCCACATGCTCCAGGGACATGGCGTAGGGCAACTCCTGCTCGCCGTAGTTCAGCTCATAGGTCAGGACGGCGATCTGCTTCCAGCAGGCGTAGAAGGTCACGCCGCCGGTGAGCACATACGTCTCAGGCTTCACCGCTTCGCCCGAGAAGTCCGGGGTGAGATACCAGCCCATGAAGTCGTAGCCGCTGTAGTTGGGCAGGACGTACTCCAGCGCGGTATCGCCCACCTTGTGGGTGGCGTAGGTGAAGCTGCTGTAATTGGAGGAATCGCCGGGGAAGATCAGCGCGGATTCGATGACCTCCATGATGTCGCCGTCCACGTCGACGCTGCTGCGGTTGGTCACGTAGGCCGCGGGACCCGTCGCGCCGCCGAAGTCCACGGTGACATTCACATACCAGTTGGCGTAGAGGATGACGTCTTCCTCCACGGCCTGCGTGAAGTCGAAGGGTTCGCCCTCGCAGGCGGCGTTGTCGTACCAGCCGGCGAAGGTCAGGCCCGCCACGTAGGGATCAGCAGGCTGCAGGACGGTGTCGCCCGCGTTGGTGTAGTCAATGGCGTAGGTGCCCAGGGAGCCGTAGTTGTACAGGAAGTCCACCTGACAGCTGCGCACGCCCTCCAGGGTGACCTTCACATCGTAGGAAGGCATGTTGAAGGAAATCCTGTTGCCATCGGTGTAGTACTTCAGGCCCTCGGGCTTGGAGGTCAGGCGCACGCCGCTGTAGCCATCCTCCAGCTCGGCGGTGATGAACACCCGGTCGCCGGGGATGATGGCGGACATTTCCTCCAGGGTATGGCTGGTGATGTCCCAGCCGGCAATGCCCTCGCCCGCGGTGACGGTCAGGCTGCGGGTGATATCGCCCAGGGTCAGGATGACCTCGCTATCCGCCTCGCGGCCGGTGATCACCAGACCGGTGGACACGGCGGCGTTGCTGCCTGCCTTCAGCATGACCGGGCATTCCGTGCCGTTGAAGGCGGCGCGGCTGACGGTCAGCATCCAGCGGCCCGTCTCGCCTTCCACAGGCTGGAAGGTCATGGTCTCGCCATTGCTGGCAGTGACCGTGAACACGGTGTCAGCGGACGCCTCGGAGGCCTCGAGGATGTAGGTGACATCGCCCGTGTAGCCCGGGAAGCGGTTGACAAACAGGTTGAAGGTCAGGTTGTATTCAGTGGTGGTGGAGAATACATCGTAGCGCACGGTGCCGCTCTCGGGGGTGATGTAGCACAGCTTGCTGATCAGCGGTACGCTGTACTGCACGGTGCGGTCAACCTGGTTGAGGGTGGGGGTGAACCAGGAGAGCGTCATATCCGCCAGCTCGGGATACTGCGCCTTCACCGCGGCGATTACCGCATCCAGGTCGATTTCGCCCGTGGCGGTGGGCTCAACGGGGCAGCCCAGCACATGGGTGTTCTCAAAGGTGGTGGCAAAGACGCTGACGTTGTCCCACTCGGCGCTCTCGATACCCCAGGAATGTGCGCACCAGTCGTACAGCGCGATGTTCACGTTGACGGTGGTAGTGGCCATCCGGAACTCGCGGGACAGGGGGAAGGACTTCTGGTAGAACTTGATCAGCTCGGACCTGTTGCTGTTTTCGTAGGTCAGCACCACGTCGCACTGGTAGTCGGTGACCTGATAGGAAGCCGCGGCCAGCTCATCGGCATATACCACGCCGACCTTGCCGTTGACGCCGTCGCCCACGTACATCACGCTGGTGCGGGGATCATCGGCCGTCACATGCTCGCCGTTGATGACGATGTTCTCCAGCGTCAGCTTCGCCGTGACGCTGCCCTCCTGCAGGTTTTCAAGCAGCAGCTGGTTCTCGGTGCATTCGGCGGTGAGCATGTCGTAGGTCTTCATGGGGAGATAGCGGAAGGGATAGCTCGTCTTGCCATCGGCATCCGTGGTGGACAGCGCCCACATCTCCTCCAGCTCGCTGGTCTGCACCACGCTCATTGTCATGCCGCGGGTCAGGGAATACAGCGGCCAGCGGTCGGACCAGACGGTCCAGTTCAGCTCCCTGGAGATGATGAAGATCTCGACCTCCAGGGCCAGCTCGATCTCCGCGTCGATGCCGACCTCCAGGTACAGCGCGCCAGCCATATTGCCGCCGTCCGCCGACAGGGCATAGGTGTAGAAGAACATGCCTGCCAGCTCCACATAGGCGTAGATCGAGCCTATGGTGGATACCGTGACGTTCTGCAGCAGCTTGATGGAGAAGATGATGGAGATGCCCACGCGCACGCCCATCTTGCCCAGCAGGTAGACCTCAGTGGTGACCTCGCTGGCCAGCTTCTCCTTGTAGGAGCCGCCCTTGAACTTCAGGAAGTTATAGCAGAAGCCGATCTTCTGGCCGTACTCCGCCGTGACCGTTACGCCGAAGGTGGCCACCACGGCCGCCTGAGCTATCAGCTCCACATTGATGCCGAAGGTGATAATGCCGTAGTAGGTAACCTTGTACTTGAACAGCGGTACGGCGAAGAGATCCTGATACTCAAGCTCCGCGTCAATCAGCTCGCTCATGGTGTTCATCAGCGAGTCGGCTGCCTCCTGGTAATCGTACTCCTCAACGGCCGTGCCGTCAGCCTGGACGATCTCACGCAGCGTGTCCAGCGCCTCGTCAAACACATCGTCCATGGTGTCGCCGGTGGTCGCCTTGATCTGCAGGCTCACGGTGGTCTTGGTCCGGAACAGCACGGACATGTCCAACCACAGGAAGCCGCCGTCCATGTTGACGTCCAGGGTCAGCTGCTGCTCGAAGTACAGGTAGGGGGTGATCTCCGCCAGCAGGCCCTGCGGCCAGTACAGGGACACCGTGATGCCCACGCCGATGCCCGCCGTGGCGGTCTTGTCCTTGACGGTCAGCTTCACGTCCAGCTGGGGATCGGACACAACGGGAACCAGCGCGGCCAGGGAATAGGTGCCCTCGCCGTACTTGTCGTCCAGCAGCTGCTGGGTTTCCGCGCTGGTCATGACGGCCACCAGCATCTGCGCCTTCAGCTCGTCATTGGCGGCCAGCTGGGCGGCGATGGCCTTTTCGATCTGCTCGATCTGCTCCGCCGTCAGCTGCTCCTCCAGGTTCACCTCCTGGGTGGTGTGCAGATCCAGCTCGGCGATGTAGTCCTCAGGATCCGCATAGCGGAAGGTGACCTCGGTGGTGCCGTCGGGACGGGCGGTAGTGGACTGAATCTCCGCAAAGAGCACATAGCCCGCCAGGTCGCCGCCCTCCCAGGACTCGATGGTGTCCTCGTCACGGTTGATTTCACCGTCGTAGAACACGACCACCTGCTCCGGCTGGAAGTTCACCTCGCCGGTCATGATCAGCGTGCCGGGAATCACATTGCCCTCGGCGTCGTTGTCCACGGACAGATCATGCACGGTGCCGTTGTCATCGATGGTGGTGGTGTATTCGACATCCGTCTTGCTCACGGGGGTGTAGTCGGTCACGTTGTCCCACAGCACATAGATCAGATCCTCGGCAAACTTCAGGATCTCCACCTGCTCGCGGTAGACGCTCACCGACAGGGTGTCGATGTACTCCGGATACCCGGCGAACTGCACGCCGTCCTGGACGTACAGGGTGAAGGTGCTGCCGGGGGTGAAGCCGTCGGCGCAGTAGAGCTCCGCGCCGCTGCCGGTATCGCGCACGGCAATGACGGGGACTTCCAGGCCCGTGCCGGCTTCCACGGTGATGCTGTTCAGCGCCTCGTTCGCGGTCATGCCGTCGGGCAGGATGAGGCCGATGGTCTGCGCGCCGTCAGCCAGCTCCAGCTCGGCCACCGTGCCGGGATCCTCCTGCACAATCTGCTCATAGGAGGAATACATGGCGTAGAGGGTCATGTCCTCATCGATGGGATCGGTGTAGCCGAAGGCCGTGGTACAGTCCTCGTCCACACACCAGCCGCCGAAGGAATAGCCGTCCTTGGAGGTGTACAGGCTTTCCACGGGCTTGGTCAGCAGGTACTCGCCCTTGGCGAACACCATGGGCGACAGCTGACGGCCGCCGAAGGTCTCGAAGGTGACGGTCACCGCCTCGTCCGCGCTGACGAACCGGGCGTACAGGGTCATCTGCCGGTTCACCGTGCTCAGGCGGGATACAGGCTCGGTATAATCGGCGTCCTCATACCAGGCGGTGAAGACCTTGCCGTCCAGGGTGGTAACGGCGCTGGCGTAGTTCACCATGCCGCCGGGGGCGATCTCCTGGGTTTCCACAGGGGTGCCCTCGGTGACGAAGGATACCAGCCACTTGCTCAGCACAAAGTCAACCTGCTCGCCGGGCTGCAGGGTAACCGTCTGGGCGTCGGGGCCGGTCACGTCGATGGGAGCGGTTGTTTCATTAATAATGGAAGCGGTGGCGCGGACGGTCAGCGCACCCACCGTCTCCTGCACGCGCACAACGCCCAGCGCACCGCTGCCCTCGATGACGACTTCATCGGCGCTCTTGACGATCACCTCGGGAAGCTGCGTGCTGGAATCCATGTGCAGGTAAACCAGACTATGGTCGGTTCCCTGCTGCGCGGCAGTCGCACCCACCGTGTCCTGGATGTGCACACGGGTGATTTCGCAGCCGCTCAGGTCGATGCTGCCCGCGGCGTTCAGGGAAAGACCCTCGGCATTGACGGCGGTCAGGGACACATTGTCCCCGCCCACCACCGCCAGACGCTCCGGCAGCATGGTGGTCATGGACAGATTATCGCCCATGATGGCGATGTTGCCCGGATCGGCCTCGCCCTGCAGGCTGTCGATGGCAGCCTGAGAACCGACTACGGTCGGAAATGCAGCGGCCATCAGCAGAATGTACTCGTCAGCCGTGATGGCGGCCGCGGGATCAATCTGCGCGGGTTCATCGGGCAGATAGCCCTTCTCCGCGAGGATGGCCAGATAGACGCTGTCATCCTCCAGACTCAGGTTCCGGATGCGCGCCGAATACGCGGACAGATCAATATCCGCCGCGTCCTCGGCAATCAGGCTCAGCATGCCCGCAACCTGCTTGCCGGCCTGCGCCCAGGTGGCGTTGCCCGTATAGGTAAAGGCGCTGCTGCCGGTGGCATCCTGCCCGCCGCCGACACTCTCGGCAAAGCTCGTCAGGCAGCAGCTGGTGAACAGGGCAATCACCAGCACCATGGAAAGGATCCGTCGCAAATAAGCCTTCATACTCTCTCTTCCTCCTGGTGTCAACAGCCCTTTGGCTGTTTGATAACATCTGATGGTGAGGCCTGCGCTGGTGAAGCCCGGCTTCGCAGCTTCTCATGGAAGCACACGCCGATGATGTCCCGCGGCGCCGCCTTGACCAGATAAGGACAGGACCCACAGTCGTCAAAGTCACCCGCCGCGTAGAGACAGCCGGTGGTGACGGCGTTTTTCCACGGTCTGCCGTGGGGGGTGTAGCGGGGCTCCTCCTCAAAACCGGGAAACAGACCGATGTACAGCGACGAAGCCTCATCATAATGGTAGGGCACGGTGAGTGCGTCGCCATCGATCCGGAAGAGCTTATGCTGCTCCGGCTGCATCAGGGCACCTCCTTCCCCGCATGATACAACATACTATTATATTGGAAGAATTGATATCTGCACAGAGTAGTTTCGGGGCTGTTTTTACTGGATCGGACATGGACAACCCCGCGATGCAGGGCCGCGTCAGGCGAGCATGAACCGGTTCAGCTCCTTCTTGCCTGAGATGCCCAGCTTCTGGTAGATGACCTGGATGGCGTTGGTGATGGTGCGCGGGGAGAGGCTCATGTACGCGGCGATTTCCTTGGCCGTCCAGCCCCGGTTGTAGAGCATGGCGATGGTGAATTCGGTGGTGGTCAGGTTATCGGCCACCTCCTGCCGGGCCAGCAGGCGATGGATCTTGCGCCAGCCCGCGCTGAAGGTGTAGGTGATGGCGATGATCCGCTCGTAGGTTTCGGGGGCGTCCTTCTGGAAAAAACGCTCGATCATGCCCGCCAGCAGGCCGTGATGCTCGCCGAAGGGCTCGATGAGGCCGTCGGGCCGGGCCAGCGACCAGGCCTGCGCCATGTGCAGCTTCGCCTCGTTCACCCGGCGAAGCCCCATCAGGTTCATGACGCACACCAGCTGCAGATAGATCGACGCCACCGGATACTGCTGCGCTGTCAGGGACAGCGCCAGCTCCGCCACCGCCAGGGAGCCGTGATAATTCCGCTCCAGGTACATCCTGTGCGCCAGCAGGTAGCATGCCCACAGACGCATCCCCTCGGGCAGAAGGGGGAGGTACTGCTGAAGCTCCACCCCTTCGCGCACGGGCAGGTGCAGCAGCACCGAGCACGCCGTGACCGCGAACACGCCGATGGCCTGCTGCGCGGGCGGGATATCCCCTTCGCCGTGCAGATCCTCCCGCATCCGTTCGAGGGCCTGCATGGCCTGCTCGATGTGCCCCCTGCTCAGGCTGGCGAAGAACCACACCAGGTTGGCCGAACAGCGCAGCGCCGGATCGTCGCTGTCCCGATAGGGGTCCATGGTCTGCGCGGCCAGATCCGCATGCCCGCTGAAGTAGAAGTATTCCCCCCAGGCCACCGTCCGGAACGCTTCGTCCGGGATGGTCTCGATAAAGTCCCGGCAGCTGCCCACCGGATAGGCGCTGTTCATCAGGGGCATGGCGACGCGGAGAGCGCTGGCATCCTGCGCCTTCGCCTGCCCGGACGGCGACCGGTCGAGCTTCGCCGGATCGAAGTCCGCCGGAATCCGCCATGACCGCCCGTGCCGTACCGCGCCGGGAATCATCCCTTCCTTGGCCCACCTGCGGATGGTCGGCATGGAAATGCCCAGACGGGCGGCCGCTTGCTGCGTCGTTTCATAATTCATGGCGTATCCAACTCCCGCTCATCCGCGGCCGAGGCCCGGAGTATGTTGGCGTCAAAGCCCGCGCGGCTTTGCTGAATGGTTTTCTCCACCGTGCTGCGCGCGACGGCGGCCAGATCCATCGCCAGCACCCGGGCGACGATCTCCTCCCGCTTCGCTTCAGGCACGTCGAAGACCTTCAGCGCGCAGCGCAGGAACAGCGCGATCTTTCTGTCGATGGTGAAGTACATGTCACAGGGCTGGGCCATCAGCCCGCGCATGACGCTGGCGGATACCAGATCCAGCTCATAGAAATCCCCCAAGGCCGCGTTGGGGAGATACGGGCCGAATATCTGCTGGAGCTCCCGGGCGGTGCTTTTGTAGATGAAGTCCGTCGTGGAGGGCAGGGTGTAGGCCGAGGTGTATACGTCCCGCAGCGACGCGCTCTGCTCGCAGATGTGCAGCTGCAGCGCCGTTTCCACGCCGTAGACCAGCAGCGGCTCGGCGTCTGTCCCCAGCAGCGACCGCACGCACCCGAACTGCACCGCGAACATGTGCACCACCAGCGCGTACAGGATGGCCTCCTTGTCCGGATAGGCGCGAAGCACCGCGCTCTTGGTGCGCCGGGTTCGCGCGGCGATCTGCTCGATGGTGGTATCCTGATATCCCTGCGCCAGAAACAGCGCGATGGCTTCCTGCAGCACCTGCGCCCGGGTTTCCTCCGTGCGCTGACAACGCTTGCCCTGCTTCATAACGAATCCTCCGGCAAAATGCGAACCATAGTCCGCAATATGATCCGATCTGTGATTCATTATACGCCGGTCGCCGCGGCAAGTCAACCGCATCGGCGGGCTTCCCCCGGGCGGCCGGGAAAACGCGTGCGCCGGCCGCGGGGGGTGCCGGGATGCTTTACACTTTATTCACACCTTGCAGCGGTTTCTCTGGTATAATACCCTTGTATCAATATGAATGAAAGGAGGGACAGCATGATTGAACTCAAGCGCGTCAGCAAGCGTTATGGCGCGGTGGAAGCGGTGCATGATCTGTCCTTCTCGGCCCCGACGGGGCAGATTGTGGGGCTGCTGGGCCAGAACGGCGCCGGCAAGACCACCACGCTGAATATGCTCACCGGTTATTTCCCGCCCACCTCCGGCCAGGTGCTGGTGGACGGCAAGGATATGCTGCGTTATCCCCGGGCCTGCAAGCGGGCCATCGGGTATCTGCCGGAGAGGCCCCCCCTCTATGACGAGATGACCGTCACGGCCTACCTGACCTTCGTGTGCCGGCTGAAGGAGGTGACCAGCCGGGCGATCCCGAAGCATATTGACGAGATCATGCACACCTGCGGCCTGACGGAGGTGCGGGAGCGGCTGGTGGGGCATCTGTCGAAGGGCTACCGGCAGCGTGTGGGCGTGGCGCAGGCGCTGTGCGGGAATCCGCCGGTGCTGGTGCTGGACGAGCCCACGGTGGGGCTGGATCCCCGGCAGGTGGTGGAGATCCGCGAGCTGATGCGGGAGCTGGGCAAGTCCCACACGGTGATCTTTTCCTCCCACCTGCTGCCGGAGATTCAGCAGCTGTGCCAGCGGGTGGTGATATTGCACAAGGGCCGGCTGATCCGGGAGGCGGACATGGCCGAGCTGACCGACACGGGCGACGTGCTCCGCCTGCGGGCCTCCATCGCCATGAAGGAACGGCTGCTGCTGCCCGCCCTGAAGGGTCTGCCCTGCATGCGCCGGGTGAAGGTGCTGCCCACCATGAACGTGGACATCACCGAGGTGCAGCTGGAATGCACCCGGGACGGCGGCGACCGGGGCGATCCGCAGACGCAGCTGTTCCGCCTGCTGTGCGGGCTGGACGCGCCCCTGCGCGGCCTGACAACGCAGCAGGACACCCTGGAAGAGGTGTTCCTGCGGGCCACGTCCGAGGACGACGCGGCCAACGGGAGGTGAGGACATGCTATCCATCTGGCGGCGCGAGCTGCAGAGCTATTTCTATACCGCCGTGGGCTATGTGTTCATGGGGGTGTTTCTGACGCTGTCCTCGGTGATGTTCTATCTGCAGATCATGGAGCAGCGCTCCAGCGATCTTTTGAGCTTCATCGGGCAGATGAGCTATCTGTGGATGCTGCTGTCCCCGGTGCTGACCATGCGCCTGCTGGCCGAGGAAAGGCAGAAGCGCACCGATCAGCTGCTGCTGACCAGCCCGGCCTCCCTGACGGGCATCGTGCTGGGCAAGTATCTGGCGGCAGTGACGGTGATGGCCTTCACCACGCTGCTGACGCTGGTGTTTGTGCTGATCGTGGCCATCTACGGGCAGGTGTACCCGGGGGAGATGCTGGTGGGCTACCTGGGGTTCCTGTTGCAGGGGTGCGCCTTCGCGGCGCTGGATCTGCTGCTGTCGGGCCTGGCGTCCAACCAGGTGACCGCGGCGGTGATGGCCTTCGGCGCCAACCTGATCCTGTGGATGCTGGATATGCTGGAGGCCTCGGTGAGCATCGGCTGGCTGGCGAATATCATGACCTTCTTCAGCCTGTACAGCCGCAACGAGCCCTTCCTGATGGGGCAGCTATCCTTCGCCAGCATCGTGTACGACCTGTCCTTTACGGCGGCCTGCCTGGTGCTGACCATTCACGCGCTGGACAGCCGGCGCTATCGGGGGGCTTGAGATGAGCAAGAAGCATGGGGATCGTCTCCCCTTCTGGAAGAATCCTGGCTTCCGCTACGGCAGCCTGGCCACGGCGACGCTGTGCGTGTTTCTGGCGGCGCTGGTGGCGCTGAACGTGGCGATGACCTCGCTGGAAAAGAAAAAGGGCTGGCGGGTGGATTTCTCCTTCAACGGCGTGACCACCCAGAGCGATACCACCCTGAGGATTCTGGAGCAGCTTCAGCATCCGGTGCATATCTACGCGCTGTTTTCCAAGGGGCAGGAGGATCAGCCCCTGATGGAGCTGCTGGACCGCTATGCCGCGGCGTCGCCCCTGGTGACCTGGGAGCAGACCGACGTGGCACTGAACCCGGGCCTGCTGACCCGCTTCAGCGGCTCCACCAGCGATCAGGTGGTCACCACGGATTCGCTGATCGTCTCCTGCGAGGAGACGGGGCGCTTCCGCATTCTGTCGCCCACGGACTTCATCAGCCTGAGCCTTGACTATGAGGCCGGCGTGTATGAGATTGCCGGCCTGACCTACGAGAGCAAGATCACCTCCGCCATCAACTACGTCACCCAGGACGTGATCCCCAGGGCGCTGGTGCTGCAGGGCCACGGCGAGCTGGATGAGGATGGCACCACGGTGTTCGCGGAGCTTCTGCGCTCCAACAACTTCGACGTGCAGTACTTCACCTTCGGCGATGCGGACGTGACCCTCACTTCGGATGACCTGCTGGTGATCCTGTCCCCCGTGCGGGATCTGACCGACGAGGAGATCACCGTCATTGCGGACTTCACCGCAAAGGGCGGCAGCATTCTGTTCACCTGCGACTATACCGATCCCCTGGACAGCATGCCCAACTACGCGGCGCTGCTGCGCTCCTACGGCTTCAATGCCAGGAACGGCATCGTGGTGGCCTCCAGGGAGGAAAGCGGCACCTACTACGCGGATGTGCGCATCGACCTGATCCCTACCATGCAGTCCACGAGCATCACGGCGGATCTGGTGTCCTCGGGGGCGGATACGCTGCTGCTGGCGGGCAGCCGGGCCTTCGAGCTGCCGGAGGAGAGCGACCGCAACCTGATCACCACCGCGGTGCTGACCAGCGGCTACAAGGCCTATCTGCGGGATCTGTCCAGCGGCAACATGAGCCTGGATCAGGCCGATGAGGACGAGATCGGGCCCTTCGCCCTGGCGCTGGAGGCCCGAAGGGTCACGGAGGAGGGCTATGTATCCCGGGCCTTTGTGCTGGGATCCTCCACGCTGCTGACCTCCTCGCAGATCCACGCCATGACCGACGCCCAGGAGTTCATCATCCGGGTGGTGGAGTTCCTGCTGGATACCAATCCGGTGGATCTGGGCATCATGGCCAAGGCGGCGCTGCGTCCGCAGCTGTCGGTGGAGGCGCTGACGCTGGGCAGCGTGCTGCTGGTGGCGCTGCCGCTGGTGGTGGTGGCTGCGGCGTTCCTGATTCTGTGGCCCAGGAGGCACCGCTGATGCAGCCAGTTGAGAAGAAGAAGGCCCGCAGCCTGCGTCATGGGCGGCTGTGGCTGCTGCTGGGCGTTCTGGCGCTGCTGGCGGGCGGCATCGCCGCCTGCGTGCTGCTGGCCCGGCAGACGGAGGAAGAGCTGCCCCAGCGGGTCATGGAGGGCGGACAGCTCTACGCCTGCGATACGGCGGACGTCATGGGGCTGCGCATCACCCTGCGCAGCGGCGACAGCTGGGAGATGACCCGCCTGGAGGACGATTCCTTCGCTGTGGACGGCGAGGCGGGCTATCAGATCGAATCCCAGACCCTGGAGCAGCTGCTCAGCGCGGTGGCCACGGTCACCTACGAGGACATCCTCACCGAGGACTGGTCGGCCTACGCGGAGCACATGGCGGACTTCGGCCTGGAAACGCCGCGGATCGTGGCGGAAGCCACCTACCGGGACGGCACGTCCCTGACCATGCGCATCGGCGACACCTACGCCCTGGAAGAATCCGGCTGGTGCTACATGATCATCGACGGGGACAGCTGCCTGTACGCCCTGGATACCGGCACCGCCGACAATCTGGCGGTCAGCAAGGCCACGCTGCATCCGGTGACGCAGCCCACGCTGCACAAGGTGCGCTTCGACCGCATCGTCTTCACCGATGAAAACGGCGACCAGATCTGCTGGGAGCTGCAGGGGGACATCGGCACCGACGCGGAGGACCGCTGGATGCTGGTATCGCCCATGGCCTACCCGGCGGACGGGGAGCAGATGGGCAACCTGCGCACCAATCTGGCCAACCTGCGCCTGGGGGCCTACGTGGGCGAGGCCACGGCTGATAACCTGACGGAGTACGGCTTCGACGCGCCCCGCTTCCGCATTGAAATCCACATGGCGGAGGGCTCCATCGGCACCACGGACGATGACGGCGTATACGGCATCACCGACTGGCCGGAGGAGACCTTCACCCTCACCGTGGGCAGCGCGAAGAACGACTCGGTGGACTACATCCTGGTGGATGAGGCCATCTACGTCACCAGCCATTACAGCCTGGCCACCTTCATGGACATGGATCCGGTCAGCACGCTGACCCGCTATACCGTGCCTGTGGCGCTGGGCAATCTGGCGGAGATGACCGTCACCAGCGATGGGCGGACGCAGACCTACGCCGTCACCCGCACCGAGCAGGTGCAGGAGAACAACGAGCTGGTCTACGACACGGACGGGAACATCGTCTACGACCACACCTGCACCCTCGACGGCCGGGAAATCTCCTACACCAGCTTCGAGGCGGCGTACAACAGCCTGCTGATGGTGACCATCTCCGGCCTGCTGCCGGACGGCTGGACGACGGAGGCGGAGCCCCACACCGTCTACACCTTCACCCAGTACGACGGCACCGTCCACACCGTGACCCTGACGGACTGCGACGCCTTCCACGACGCGGTGACCCTGGACGGCATGTCCCTGTTCTACCTGATCAAGGGGGGCATGACCTTCTCGGTGGAGTGAGGGCCCATAGTTCATACGAAACGCGCCGGAGCAGATGATGGCTCCGGCGCGTTGACGATCAGGCAGTGATGCATTGGTTTCAGGCATTCGCCGCTGGCAGACTGTCATCGAAGGCTGACGACATGCGCGTCAGTCTTCGCGCGATTTGGCTGTGCAAAATCGCTTCCTTACGCGACCAGCGAGCGGGCGCAAAACGCAAAAAAGTGGCCCCGGGGCCACTTTTTTGACGTTCAGTATCGCAGCAGATACACGCAGGTCAGGAACAGGCCGATGCACAGCAGCAGCAGTCCGAAGGACACGCTGGCCGTGAACCGCCGCAGACCCGAGGTCACCGCCTGCCAGGCCGCGTCCAGCACGTACTCGAAGTCCGTGCGCAGGGGATGCTGCTGCAGGAAGGTGCTGTTCAGCGTGGCGGTGACGCTGTTCATCATGCGGCCCAGCTTGTAGGTGAAGCGGTTGCCCACCGGCACGGGCTTGCGGGCCTGCAGCTTGCGGAACACATTCCCCCGCAGCAGCACGATGACGCGCTCCGGCAGCTCCGCCACGAAGCGGGTCACGCCGGTGGCCAGCAGCGTCGCCAGGGCCAGCAGGGGCCGGTAGATGCTGTTCTCCAGATCCAGCCGGGCGGGCCAGCGATCCACGTACACCTTCGCGCCGCTTTCCGTGCGCATCAGCAGCGGACGGACGATCAGCAGATACGTGGCCGCGCCGATGACCATGCTCTGGAGCGCGCCGGTCAGGTTCTCCAGGGAGAAGTAGTGGATGGGACCCTCGATGGCCTCCTGCCCGAAGAAGGCCGCGGAGCGCGCGCCCAGGGGGCTCATCAGCAGCTGGGGCAGCGCGCCCAGCAGCGGCAGCAGGATGGCGCTGCCCAGCAGGGCCACGGCGGACTGCCTCGTCAGGTAATGGCCGTTCATGGCGTCGAATTCGGCCTGCCGGGTGGGATGCTTCTCCCAGAACAGGCAGACGTACAGCTTGGTCATGTAGGCGATGGTCAGCCCGCCGCTGATGACGAACAGCACCTCCAGCGCCTTGTAGGGCTGCCAGGCCCCGCCGATGGATTGCAGATGATGGATGTACTCCAGGATGCTCTCGTGCAGGAGGCTCTTGCTGTTGTAGCCGCTGCCGATGGGCGGGATGCAGGCGATGGACAGCGCCCCCAGCAGGAAGGCGACATGCAGCACGGGCTTGCCCCGACCGAAGCCGCGGACGTCATTGAGGTCGAGCCTGTGCAGGTTCATGTACACCACGCCCGCCGCCATAAACAGGCACAGCTTGATCAGCGAGTGGTTGACCATGTGCATCACGCTGCCGTAGGCGGCCAGGGAACCCTCCTCGCCCAGGAGCACCATCATGCTCAGCCCCACGGTGATGAAGCCGATCTGGCTCATGGAGGAGCAGGCCAGCGTGCGCTTGAGGTCGGTGGAGAGCAGCGCCAGCACCGCGCCCAGGAACATGGTGACGGCCGCGAAAATCAGCAGCGCGTTGCCGAAGGCGGCATTGCCGGGCATGATATTGGCACAGATCACGATCAGCCCGAACACGCCGCTCTTGGTCAGGATGCCGGAGAGCAGGGCGGACGCGGGGGCCGGGGCCACGGGATGGGCCTTGGGCAGCCAGATGTGCAGCGGGTACAGGCCCGCCTTGGCCGCGAAGCCCACCAGCGTCAGCCAGGCCGCCGCGGTGGTGACGGCATTGCCGCCCCCGGCCAGGGCCGCCTTCAGCCCGGCGAAGGACAGCGTGCCCGTCTCATGCCACAGAAGGAACAGGCCCATCAGCGTGGTCAGGCCGCCGATGACCGCCACCGCCAGGTACGTGCCCGCCGCCCGCATGGCGCCGGGGGTTTCCTCGTGGGCCACCCAGGCGTAGCTGGTCAGGGACATGATCTCGAAGAAGATGAAGGTGGTGTACAGGTCGTCGGAAAGGAACACCCCCAGGGTAGCCCCCAGGGTCATCAGGTTGAAGAAGTAGTAGCGGCCGCGGTTGTGATAATGGGCGAAATACTGCCGGGAGAACAGGCCCGTCATCATCCACATGAAGGCCGCCACGCAGGCGTACAGGCTGCGGAAGCCGTCGGCCTTCAGGTTGAGCCCCAGGCCGCAGAAGCCCGGGATGCTGAAGGACAGCGCAGGCTGCAGGGCAGTCAGCGCGGCCAGGGCGAACACGGCGATGCCCGTCAGGGCCACCAGCGTGTCCCGCAGGGGCTTGGAGCGGCGGCCGGCGATGTAGCAGCCCAGCGCGGACGCCATCGGCAGGAAGCACAGGAGGGGAAGCAGAGCGTTCATGGCATGGCCTCCTTTCGGCTCAGAAGATCGCGCCGGACGCCACGCCCCTAAGGAACGTGACCAGCGGCTTGGCATACACGCCCAGCGCCACAATGGCGGCGCACAGGATGGTCATGGGCAGCTTCATCATCCAACCGGGGTCGCGGGTCTGGCCGAAGAGCGCGGCCTGATCCTCGTTGAGCGGCCGGAAGTACATGGGGATGATCACCGTGAACAGGTACGCGGCGGTCAGCACGGCGGAGACGATCAGCGTGCCGATGGCGATCCGCCCCATGAGCGTGCCGGTATCGGCGGCGGCGGTGAGCAGGTTCCACTTGCTGACGAAGCCGCACAGGGGCGGAATGCCCACCAGCGCAATGCCCGCCAGGGTGAACACCCCGCAGGTGAAGGGCATGACCCTGCCGTAGCCCCGCAGATCCTGCACGTACTCCTGCCCGGTGCGCACCAGCACCGCGCCCGCGCAGTAGAACAGGGTGATTTTCATCAGGCCGTGGAGCACCAGATGGCTCAGGCTGCCCACCATGCCGGAGGGGGTCATCAGCGCCGCGCCCATGAGCATGTAGCTCAGGTTGGAGATGGTGGAGTAGGCCAGGCGGCGCTTGAAGTGCTGCTCCTTGAGGGCCATGGTGGAGCCGAAGAGGATGGTGAAGCAGCTCAGCCCCAGCGCGATCAGCTGCACCACGGAGCCGGAGAGGAACTCCGCGCCGAACACATAGTAGATCGTGCGCAGCACCGCGTAGGCGCCGGCGTTGACCACCGCCACGGCGTGCAGCAGAGCGGTGACCGGCGTGGGGGCCACGGAGGCCGAGGGCAGCCAGGCGTACATGGGGAACACCGCGGCCTTCGTGCCGAAGCCGATGAACGCCAGCAGGAACACGCCCCGCAGCAGCTGCTCATGCCCGGCGAGCTTTTCGGGATCCAGAATGCCGCCCAGGGTGAAATCCGCGCCCGTGCCGTACATCAGCGAGAACACCAGCGCCACAAAGGCCATGGCCGCCCCGCTGATGGAGAAGTACAGGTACTTGCGGCCCGCGCGGATGGAGGCCACGTCCTGCTTGTGGGTGACCAGGGGCAGGGTGACCAGGGTCAGGCACTCGTAGAACACATAGAGGGTGAACAGGTTCGCCGCCATGGCGATGGCCAGGGTAATGCCGTAGGTCATGGTGTAGAAGGCGAAGAAGGCGTCGGGCCGCTCCTCGTGCTTCATGTACTCAAAGCCGTAGAGGGAGGCCAGGGGCCACAGGAACGCCACCAGCCCGGCGAACACGCAGCTCATGCCGTCCAGGCGGAACACCAGGTTCAGCTGGGTGCCCACGCCCAGGCTCATCAGCGTGCAGAGCCGGTCGGTGCGGGTCAGCAGCAGCATCAGCACCATCAGGGACGTGGCGATCACCACCGCCTCCGCGTAGATGCCCCGGCTCTTCACCGTGCGGAAATGGAACAGCGGCAATAGTGCGCCGCCCAGAAGCGGCACAAGCAGCGTCAGATAAATCAGCATCGCGCTTCCTCCTTTCTCACATCAGGGATGAGACCAGCGCCTCCAGCGGCACGGTCAGCGCCTGCGGGAACATGCCCAGCAGAACCGACAGCGCCGTCAGCAGGATCAGGGGGATCAGCATCCGCCAGGTGGGCTCGCACCTGGCGTAGGCGCGGGGATTGCCTGCCACGTCCGCCCCGGGGAAGAAGCCGCGGATCACGATGGGGAACAGGTATCCCGCCGTCAGCAGGGCGGAGATCAGCAGCACCGCCGGACCCAGGTAGTTCAGCCAGGAAACCACCCCGGTCATGGACAGCGCGCCCTGGGCCAGGTACCACTTGCTCACAAAGCCCAGGCAGGGCGGAATGCCCACCAGCCCCACGCTGGCCAGGGTGAAGCACCACATGGTCACGGGCATCTGTTTGCCGATGCCGGTCAGCTCATCCACGCGGGTCTTGCGGGTTTTGAGGATGATGGCGCCCGCGGACATGAACAGCGTGTCCTTCACCAGCGCGTGGCAGGCCACGTGGAGCAGCGCGCCCACCACGCCCACCGGATGCAGCGTGGACAGGCCGAAGAGCACATAGCTGACCTGGCTGACGGAGGAATAGGCCAGACGCTTCTTGAGCATCTGCTCCTGATAGGCCAGGAGCGAGCCCATGAACACCGTGAACAGCGTCAGCGCCATGAAGACCGTCTGCACCCAGGTGCCCCGCAGGAAATCCGCCCCCACGAAGCAGTAGATCAGCCGCAGCACGCCCAGCACGCCCGCCTTGGTGATCACGCCGGAGAGCACCGCGCTGGCAGGGGAGGGCGCGGCGGGATGGGCCGTGGGCAGCCAGCCGTGGAGCGGGAACAGGCCGGCCTTCGCGCCGAAGCCCAGGAGCATCAGCAGCACGGAGGTCAGCACGATGGTCTCGTGCCCGGCGACCTTCTCCGGGTCCAGCACGCCGCCGGGCACGAAGGAGAAGCTGCTCACATAGCTGCTCAGCACGAACACGCCCAGCAGCACCAGCGACGCGCCCAGGATGGAATAGATCAGGTACTTCAGGCCCGCGGCCACGGCGTCCTTGCGCCCGGTGTGCAGCACCAGGGGGAAGGTCAGCAGGGTCATGGCCTCGTAGAACATGTAATAGGTGATGATGCTGCCGGCGAAGCACAGCGCCATCAGCACGCCCTGGGTCATCAGGCAGAATGCGTAGTAGCGCTGACCGTTGCCCTCGTGATCCATGTACTCAAAGGAGTACGCGCCGGCTGCCGCCCACACCAGGCACATCAGCGCCGCGAAGAATTTGCCAGTCGCGTCGGTGTGCAGGAAAACGGGCAGGGTGTCGGACAGGGTGAACAGGGACAGGGTCATATCAGGGGCCGTCAGCACGGGGATGAGCGACAGACAGCCCAGGAGCAGCGCACCCAGGGTGAAGCGGCTGCGGAGCCGGGCGGAGGCAAACGCGGGCACGAAGCCCACCGCCAGCCCGGCAAGCACCGGCAGCAGGATGGGCGCCAGCAGATACCAGGAACCGATCATGGTGTATCCCTCCAGCGGTGTGGAATGCATGGGTATCCCGGGGGTCAGCCGAAGATGGCCAGGCCCCTGGTGATGGCGTCCGTGATCACATGGGCGAAGATGCCCAGGCTGATGTTGGCCGCGGTGAAGCACAGCAGCGAGGCGTTGAAGCAGAAGCCGCGCTGTCCCTTTTCCACGGGATAGGTGACGTCCGGGCGGGGCTGGCGGTAGATGGTGATGACGGTCTTCATGAAGTAGATGGTGTTCAGCCAGGTGGAGATCACCAGCGCGGCCAGCACCAGCAGCATGCGGGTCCCGCCGGCGCTCACCGCCGCCATGGCGAAGTACAGCTTGCTGTTGAAGCCGCCGATGAACGGGAAGCCGATCATGGACAGCGCGCCCACGGTGAAGGCCACGCCCGCGATGGGGCTGCGGTAGGCCGCGCCCTGCAGGTCGTGGAAGCGCTTGCTGTTGCCGGAGGCGTCGGACAGACCGCCGGCGGCCAGGAACAGCATGCTCTTGCACATGGCGTGGCTGAAGATGTGGAACACCGCGGCGATCATGCCCGCCTCCGTGCCCAGGCCGATGCCCATGTATACATAGCCGATCTGCGCCACGGAGGAATAGGCGATCATCCGGCGAATGTCGGTCTGGCGGATGGCGGAGATGGAGCCCATGATCATGCCCAGCAGCGCGAAGACGAACAGCACGTTGGGCAGCCGGGTGGAGACGATCACGTCCAGGCCGATGACCCGGTACATGATCTTGATCAGCAGGAAAATGTAGCCCTTGCTCACCAGAGAGGACAGGATCGCCGAGGAGGTGGGGGTGGTGTAGCCGTAGGCGTCGGGCACCCAGGTGTGGAAGGGGAACAGCGCGCTCTTGATGCCCAGGCCGATGGAGATCAGCGCCACCACCACGGTCAGGGGCATCTGGTATTCGCCGGTGGCGTGGAGCTGGGCCACGGCCTCCTTGATGTTGCTCATCAGCAGATGGCCGGTCAGGTCGTAGAGCAGGATGATGCCCAGCAGGAACAGGCCCGAGCCCAGCAGGTTCATGATCATGTAGCGGGTGGCGGCCACCAGCGTGCGGCCCTTGGTGCGGGCGGCGATCAGCGAGCAGGCCGCGATGGTCATGATCTCCAGGAACACGTAGGCGGTGAAGATATCGTTGGTATACACCTGGGCCATCAGCGCGGCGGTGAGCAGCAGGAGCATGACGTAGTACAGGCTCTGCTTGTCATGGGCGATGTGGTCGTCCACCTTTTTCAGGCCGCCCATGAGGGACAGCAGCATGATCAGGTTGAACATCAGCGCGGTGAGGGCCTCCAGCAGACCCGCGCGGATCTCATTGCCCCAGGGGGCGGGGTAGTGGCCCATCATGAAGGTATAGCTCTGCCCGTAGCGGGACATGATGGCCGTCAGCACCGCGGACAGGGTCACCAGCAGACACAGGACGAAGAACGTCCACCGACGGGCCAGCTTCGGCTTGAGCACGCTGGTCATGGCGGCGGAGCCCAGGGGCAGCAGGATGCAGAAGAAGGGAATATTCTGCCACAGCGTCATCAGCCTTCCTCCTCCCTGCGCATCTGCGCGGTGATTTCGTCAATGTCCAGGGTGTGGTAGCGCCGGTAGAGCCGGACGGTCAGGGCGAGCATGAGGGCAGTCACCGACACGCTGACCACGATGCCCGTCAGCACCAGGCCTGTGGGGATGGGGTTGATGTAGGCCTCCACGCTCTGCACGCCATCCACCACAATGGGGGCCACCCGGCCGTTGATGTAGCCCTTGGCCGCCAGGAACAGGTACACGGCGCTGTCCATGATGGAGAAGCCGATGATCTTCTTGATCATGTTCTTGTGCAGCAGCAGCGTGGTAAAGCCGATGCCGAAGAGGACCATGGCCGCCATTTCCTCATAATTCGTCAGGGCGTTCATGTCACATATCTCCCTTCCGGAACAGGGTATAGAAGGCGTACATCGTGCAGCAGACCACCAGGCCCACGGCGATGTTCAGATAGGGAATCAGCCCCGCGGAGAAGAGCCTGCCGGGGGTGCCGGGGGTGATGACGGAATGCAGGTGATTGGCGCCGGTGAAGAAGGAATAGGCCTTGCTCAGCGCATAGAAGGACAGCGCGCACAGGCTGACCACCTTGAAGGTCTTGAAGGTGAAGAACCGCTCCGTCTTCCGGAAGCCGAAGGCGTTCAGGTACAGGATCAGGCCCGCGCCCATGATGGCGCCGCCGGAGAAGCCGCCGCCGGGGGAGAGGTGGCCGTTGAGGATGACGTAGATGCCGAAGAGCAGGATCACCGGCACCAGGAAGGACGCCACATGCTGGAGGATCACGTCGTTCTTTGGCTCGTACATGCGGTCAAAGGCCTCGGATTCCAGCTGCTCCCGGGAGGGCTTGCCGTCCTTGCCGGAGGTGATGCGCAAAAGGATCACCACCGAGCAGGCCGCCACAAACAGCACGTTGCTCTCGCCCAGGGTGTCGAAGGCGCGGTAGTCCAGGATCATGCCGGCGACGATGTTCACCGCGCCGGTTTCCTGCAGGCCCTGCTCGATGTAGCGCTGGCTGACCTCGTTGTTGACGGGGTTGTCGGGATGGCCGAAGGGCGGCAGGTAGGAGGCGGTGGTCAGCAGCACCCAGATGATGGACACGCAGACCACCACCGCCAGGATGCGGTAGCACCAGGTCACCAGGCGGGCGCCCTTGGTGCGGCTCCACTGGCGCACATGCTCGTACATGGACTGCTCGCGCTCCAGCTGCTGCTGGAGGCGTTCCTGCAGGCGGTTTTCACGGGCCTGGGCCAGGCTGTCGATATGCTCGCGGGTGTAGCCGCGGGTCTGATCCACCAGACCCTCCTGCAGCTCCCGGTCCAGGTCGTCGCTGCCGCCCTTCAGCCAGCGCATCAGCCGGGGGAACCAGCTGTTTTCATAATCATTCCGGATCCGTGCCATGGCGCTCGTCTCCCTTCTGCTGATCAATGGCATGAATCTTCTTCAGCGTCACGAACAGGAGCAGGCTGGTGATGCCTGCGCCCACAGCGGCCTCGGTGATGGCCAGGTCGGGGGATTCCAGCAGAATCCAGATGATGGACATGGCCAGACTCTGGCTCATGAAGATCACCAGGGAGGTGAGCAGGTTCTTCGTCAGCGACACGGACACCGCGCACACAATCACAAAGACCAGCAGGATGATGTTCAGGAATGCCATGTCAGTCGCCCTCCTTTTCCTTCTGGACGCTCTGGCGGTCAATGACGGTCATGTCCTTTTCCAGGTCGTCGTTGATGGTGATTTCCATCCGGCCGATCAGGTGGGAGGACACGGGGCTGGTCATCCACAGGATGCAGATCACCAGCAGCATCTTCGCCGTGGCGATGGTCCAGCCCGTGGCGATCATCACCCCGGAGAGCATCAGCAGGATGCCCAGGGTATCAAACAGCGCGGCGGCATGGATGCGGCTCAGGGAATTTTTGAAGCGGAACACGCCCAGCACCCCGGATACCAGCACGAACAGTCCGCCGGTGGTCAGCACGGTACACAGAATGAACCGGATGGTATCAGCCATGCTTTTCAGCCTCCTCTTCCTGCCGGCGCTTCTCGCGGTAGACGCCCATGTAGATCTTCGTCAGCAGCACCACCGCCAGGAACGACAGCATCACGTAGATCAGCGCGATGTCCACCAGATACCCCTCGTGCATTACATAGGACAGGATGCAGATCATCATCACCACCAGGGTGCCCATCATGTTGATGGCGATGATCCGGTCGGCGATGCGCGGCCCCATGATGGCCCGGATCAGGCAGCACAAAAGCAGTACGCCCATGATACCCAGGGCCACCGCGTACATGGTCATGAGCGCGTCAGTCATGGTCGTGGCCTCCTTCCAGCTTCATCACGCGATCCTCCATGGCAAAGCCCGACTGCCCCACGTCGAAGGTGTTGTCCAGGCAGTGGATCAGGAACAGATCGTCGCGCACGTCCACGGTGATGGTGCCGGGCGTCATGGTGATGGAGTTGGCCAGCACCACCTTGCCGGCCTCGGTGCGCAGCCGGGTGCGGAAGGAGGTGACCTCCGGCTCCGCCACCAGCCTGGGCGACCAGATCAGCCGGATGGTGGCGCAGGCGGCCTTGATAACCTCCTTCACCAGATACACGCCGTAGCCGGCAATGCGGGGAATGCGCCGGAAGATGGCCCATTCCCTGCGGGGGGAGTAACCCATAAACGCGCAGAGAAACGCATACAGGAGTCCGCAGATCACCACGCCCACGATGGCGATCTCCGACGTCCACTGGCCGTTGAGCAGCAGCCACAGGCCGAACAGAATGAAAAACATAGGCGACCTCCTCTTTCCCATGCACGCCCCTCCCGGAAGCGCTTTCCGGGGAGGAGCGGTCGTCAATCGGAATCAGTTCCGTATTGTAGTCCTACATATTAAATATGTCAATCGTCAGAATGGCAGGAAAGACGGTCTTTCTATATAAATCGCGGGTTTGTTTTGTGCTTTACGCGGATGCCGCCCCTGTGGTATAATAGCAGACACACAAAAGGAGGCTGAGGCTGAAGTGGGCATGTTCGGGTTTGATGAGCGCTACGCCGTTTTTGACGTGACGCCGGTGGACAACCAGTTTATCCTGGAGTATCTGCCCGCAGCCAAAGGCGACTATGTCAAGGTGTACCTCTACGGCCTGACCCAGTGCTGCCATCCCCAGGCGGACATGGACATGGCGAGCCTGAGCCGCGAGCTGGGCATGACCGAGGACGAGGTGCAGAGCGCCTACCGCTACTGGGAGCGCAAGGGCCTGGTGCAGCGCATCAGCGATCATCCGCCGGCCTACCGCTACATCAACGTCAAGCAGCTGATGTTTTCCGGCGTGGCTGCCCAGGCCGATCCCGCCTACGAGGCCTTTTCCGAGGCGCTCTACGGCCTGTTCAACAACCAGCGGCAGCTGCACGGGAAGGAAATCCAGCTCTGCTACGAGTGGGTGGAGGACATGGGCCTTCCCCAGGAGGTGGTGCTGGCGCTGCTCAGGCACATGATCGACGCCAAGGGGATGAACTTCACCTTCAAGTCCGCCCAGAAGCTGGCGGTGGAGCTGGCGGAGCAGGGCGTGGCCACGGCGGAGGACGCAACGGCCTACCTGCAGCTGGAGAAGGACATCCTGAGGGGCGGCAAGGCGGTGCTGCAGCGCATGGGCCAGTACCGCAACCCCACGGTGGACGAGCTGAACCTGTACCGCAAGTGGGTGAAGGAATGGGGGTTCAAGCCGGACGCGGTGCTGGAGGCCTGTGCGGACACCACCGGCGGCAAGCCCAGCTTCAAGTATCTGGACGGCATTCTGAACCGCTACCGGGAGCAGGACGCGGCCTCGGGGGCGGCGCTTCGCCAGACCCGCCAGCGCAGCCGGGACGCCATCACCCCCCTGAAGAAGCTGATCGGCCTGTTCAACAACGCCTCCCTGACCGTGAACGAGGAGACCAAGGCCCAGTACGCGCGGATGCGGGCGCTGTATCCCGACGGGATCATCCTGTTGGCCGGGCGGGAATGCGTCGGCCGCGGCCAGCCCTTCGAGCAGGTGATGAGTTATCTGGAGGCCTGGCAGCGCCTGGGCCTGCAGACGGAGCAGGACGTGCGGGCCTACATGCAGACCGTCAACCGGCAGAACGCGTTTCTGTCCCAGCTGTACCATCTGTGGGGGAAGGACAGCAGCCGGCCGACCGCGGCCGACCGCACCCTGCTGACCCGCTGGACGGAGCAGTGGAAGTTCACCGAGGATGTGATTGTGGCCGCCGCCAGCCAGTGCGCCCGGGCGGACAAGCCCATGGCCTATCTGGACAAGCTGCTGGAGGGCTTTGTGGAGAAGCACATCGACACCCCCGAGGCGGTTGCCGCCGATCACGAGCAGTGGCAGCAGCAGAAGCAGCAGGGGGAACAGACTCCGGCGCGGCCCGTCAAGACCGTGCGGGAGCAGCAGTACACCCAGCGGCCCTATGAGGACAGCGACGAGCTTCCGGCATGGATGCTGGAGCGGCTGAAGGAGATGAAGGACGATGCGTAACGCCATCCTGCGGCAGCTGCAGGCGGAATACGAGCAGCTGCGCATGCGCAACGCCCGGGAGGAGGATCGCCGCCGGCAGGAGGTGATCGGGGCCTGTCCGGAGATGGCGCGGCTGCTCAGCGAGCGGGAGAACATGATCTTCTCCGGCCTGCGGAGCATTCTGGACGGGGCGGGCAGCGCGCAGGACGTGAGCGTCCGCATGGATGTGACCAACCGGCGGGTGCGGGAGCTGCTTCGCCAGCACGGCTACCCGGAGGATTATCTGGAGCCCGTCTACCGCTGCCGCAGGTGCCGGGACACGGGCTACTGCGGCGAGCCGGTGCGGGAGATGTGCGACTGCATGCGCACCGCCTTCTACACGCGCCTGTACAAGCAGGTGGGGCTGAGCGAACGGGGGGAGCAGTCTTTCGAGACCTTCGACCCGACGGTGTTCCCGGACAGGCCCATGGAGGGGCAGCCCTTCAGCCAGCGGGAGATGATGATCATCTACCGGGACGAGTGCCGGGCCTGGGCGGACGCCTATCCCGACGCCGCCACCAGCGACCTGCTGCTCACCGGGCAGAGCGGCCTGGGCAAGACCTTCCTGATGCACGCCATGGCCAAGCGGCTGCTGGACCGGGGGTTCAACGTGCTGCTGGTCAGCGCGTACCGCTTTCTGGACACGGCGCGGAAGGCGTACTTTTCCGGCGGGCACACCGGGGACATGGACAGCCTCATGGACACCGACGTGCTGATGATCGACGACCTGGGCAGCGAGCCGCTGATGGAGAACATCACCATCGTGCAGCTGTTCAACCTGATCAACGAGCGGCAGATCCGGGGCAAGGGCACGGTGTTCTCCACCAACCTGACCCCGAAGGAGCTGCGGGAGCGCTACACCGAGCGCATCGCCTCCCGCCTGCTGGACAGCCGGCAGTGCAAGCTTTTGCGCTTCATGGGCGACGACGTGCGCAGGAGGAACGGCTGATGAACATTCAGATGTATGTGAGCAAGAAGAACTTCGACGTGCAGAAGGCGGAGCGGTTCTTCAAGGAACGGCGGATCACCGTGCAGGTGATGGACCTGAAGAAGCACAGGCTGGGCGAGCGGGAGGTGCAGGTCATGGCCCGGGCGGGGGGCCTGCAGGCGCTCGTCGACCGGGAGGACAGGAAGGTCAAGGAGCATCCCGCCTGCTACTACAACCAGGACAGCCTGCTGATGGCGGCCATTCTGGAAACGCCCTGGCTGCTGAGGTCGCCCATCCTGCGCAACGGCAGCAAGGTGACCGTGGGCTACGCGCCGGACACCTGGGAGGAATGGATCAGGCAGGGCTGAAAAAGACCGCGCTGCCTTTGCCAGGCGGCGCGGCTTTCTGATACGTCGAAAAAACAGACTCCGGTCGGTATTGTGAGCGGGGTATCCCGGCGGACGCGGCAGGAGCGGGCTGCGCGGCGGGGCATCCGCTGCCGCCGGCTGACGGATACCCGGGCTGCGCGGGACGGGCAGGCCCGCTGCCCGCAAGGATCCCGCCAACTTAACAGACTTCGGTCGGTTTCACGCAAAAAGGCCGTATCGCACATCGGCATGCGATACGGCCTTTGTCTGTCCGTGATTAAGCCCGGTGGGCTTCCACCTCGCTGTGAATCTGCTGGAGCAGCTGCTGCAGGGCGTCGAAGACGCGGGGGTTCCCGGCCATGAAGGGCATGGGCTGTCCATGGACGACCTCGCCCCCAAGGATATTGCCGCAGCGTCCGCCGGCCTCCTCGATCAGCAGGCTGCCCGCGCAGTAGTCCCAGGGCTGAAGCCGCCATTCCACCATGGCGTCGCTGCGGCCGGCGGCCACGTCGCACAGATCCACGCAGGCCGAGCCCGTGCGGCGGATATCCGTCACCCGGGGCAGCAGCGCGCCCAGGGTCCGGGTGGTCAGGGCGAACAGCTCCTCATAATAGGGCGCGGTGCCGAAGCTGACCAGCGCGCGCTCCAGAGGCACGTCGGTCACGTGCAGCCGCTGGCCGTTGCAACAGGCGCCCTTACCCCGCTCGGCGGTGAACAGCTCGTCCAGGTAGGGGTCGTAGAGCGCGCCGAACACGGTACGGCGGTTCTCCACCGCGCCGATGGATATCATGGAGCAGCGGCGGCGGCGGAAGTAGTTGGTGGTGCCGTCGATGGGGTCGATGATGAAGGTCATTTCGTCGGTGAGGACGTTGTCCTTCTTCTCCTCGGCGAAGAATTTTGCCGTGGGGTAGGCGCCGGCCAGGGCCTCCAGCAGATACGTCTGGACGGCGATGTCCGCCTCGGTGACGAAATCCGCGTGCCTGCCCTTGTCGAAGACCTGCGGGTGCTGGTAGTCCAGCATCATCCGGCCGGCCCTGCGCAGGATGTCGTGAAGCTGTTCAGCCATGGAAATAACGCCTCCGGTGCTTATGCTTTCATCAGGTGCAGAAGAATCAGCTCGCAGGGGTTGCCGATGCGGGGCGCCCAGGTGGAGTTGGTCATGCCGCGGCTCACCAGCAGCCGGTTGTGATCGTAGAAGCCATGGGTCCATTTGGGCAGCAGCCCCTGGCCCGGCGCGTACAGCCCCCGTCCGCGAAGCTGCACCTGTCCGCCGTGGGCGTGACCGGCCACCGTCAGGTCGATGTCAAGATCCGCCACGTAGCGGGGGTAGTACTCCGGATGATGGCACATCAGCAGCCGGAAGCCCTTCTGGGCGGCAAAGTCCGTCAGGAAGGAGGGATCGGGCGTCTTCGCGGAGGAAAAGCCGCCCAGCATCAGCCCCTCGAAGGGGACAAAGCGGTTGTCCAGCACGGTGGCGCGGCTGCTGAGCGCCAGGGGCCAGTATTCCGCCCGCTGGGGGAACTTCCACTCGTGATTGCCGATGCTGTAGAACACCGGCGCGATGTCCGGAGCCTGCCGGAGAAATTCCAGCGCATGCTGATACCCGGGCCGATGCCTGTTCACCAGGTCGCCCACGATCAGGATGCCGTCCACGCCCTGCAGATGCGGCAGCGCGGCGTCAAAGGGGCCGTTGTGCAGATCCGCCGCCACGGCCAGGGTCAGGGAACGGGTCAGCCGGTCGGAGACAACCGTGCAGGGGGTGACGCGGAAGTCGCTCATGCCGTGATGCCCCGGGTGGCCAGGCGGGTCATGCGGCGCTGATGCACCCCGATGAGCGCCAGCCCGGCAGCCAGCTCGGCCGCGGCGATGATCCCCAGCGGCAGGGCCAGCTTCTTCAGCAGCAGCCCCACCTGCAGCGCCAGCAGGGACGAGGCCTGGGCGATCATGCCGACGGGGTTGATCAGCGCGATCACGCCCATGGTGATCAGCGTCAGCAGCCCGGAGGCGGCCAGCGCGCTGCCGACGTACATGCCGCCCTTGCACACCCGGCGGTGCATCAGGGCCAGCACCAGCAGCATAAGCACCGCGGACACGCCCGCCAGCAGCAGCGGGGCCTTCCCGGCCAGGGCGACCAGGCGGGGCAGGTCAATCTTCTCCACCACCTTGGGCATGGCCAGGGTCACCAGCTGATCCCGGATGGGCAGCACGGTGGACTGAATGGCTTCCGCAACCGGATAGGCGACCGCGTCACGGGCCGTGGCGCGGCGCAGGGTGGCGGTGACCGCCTCCTGGAACAGGGGATCCTCCCGCACGGCATCCTGGATGGCTTCCGCATCCCATTCGGGCGCGGCAAACTCCGGATCGGGCTGCAGAAGGCCCATCCACCAGTGGACGACCTCCACATTGTAGGCGCGCACGGCGTCGGGCGTGACCAGCGCCAGCACCGTCGCCGGGTCGAAGGAATGCTCGGCGGCAAGATCCTCCACCATGTTGGTGATGCGCACCATCTGCGTATCGGTCACGGTGGAATCAAGGGCGACGCTCTCGTGCAGGGCTTCGTCCGTCAGCAGGCGGACGCCCTGCCAGCTCAGGGCCGTCAGAAAGATCGTCAGGGTCATCAGGAACGTCAGCACAATGGCGAAGGTATGGGCCAGTCGGCCCGGAAGCAGCTTTTTCATGCGGTCACCACCAGTTTCAGCGCAATCATGACCAGGTTATACAGCTCGGAGCCATACAGGGCAAGCGCCAACGCCCCCGCGATGAGCACGGGCAGGGCGAACAGCAGGGGAAGCAGCCAATGCAGGCGGCTGGGTTTCTTCATCATGGCATAAATCTCGCTTTCTTGCATCGTCAGGGGAAAAAAGGGTGCGCTTCATTATACCGTCAGCGGGCCGGGCGTGTCAATGGTGGCGTGTGCTCTCCCGGGTGCGGCGGCGCTTCTTCTGCACGTCGGGCTTGACGGGCGCCTCCCCCCGCAGCGACAGCAGCTGGTCGCGGAGCCTGGCGGCCTTCTCGAATTCCAGATCCCTGGCGGCGGTGAGCATCTCCTCCTCCAGCTGGCGCAGGAGCGCGGCGCGCTCGTCCTCGTCCAGCTTCCCGGGCGCGGCGGCTTCCACCTGCCTGGTGATTTCCAGCACGTCGCGGATGGCGTTGCGCACGCTCTCCGGCGTGATGCCGTGGACCCGGTTGTATTCCTGCTGCAGGGCCCGGCGGCGGTTGGTCTCGGTGATGGCGCGCATCATGCTGTCCGTCATCACGTCCGCGTACATGATGACCCGGCCGTCCACATTGCGGGCCGCGCGGCCGATGGTCTGCACCAGGGAGGTCTCGCTGCGCAGGAAGCCCTCCTTGTCCGCGTCCAGAATCGCCACCAGCGATACCTCCGGCAGATCCAGACCCTCGCGCAGCAGGTTGATGCCCACCAGCACGTCGTACTCGCCCAGGCGCAGGTCGCGGATCAGCTCCATGCGCTCCATGGTCTGCACGTCGCTGTGCAGGTAGCGCACGCGGATCTCCATCCCCTTGAGGTACTCGGTCAGGCTCTCGGCCATGACCTTGGTCAGCGTGGTCACCAGCACCCGGTTGCCCTTTTCGGTCACGCGGCGGATTTCCGCCACCAGATCATCCACCTGGCCGGTGGCCTTGCGCACGATGATCTCCGGATCCAGCAGCCCCGTGGGACGGATGATCTGCTCCACGGTCTGCTCGCTGCGGGCGGTCTCGTAGGGGCCGGGGGTGGCGGAGACGAAGATCGTCTGCCGGATCCGCTGCTCGAACTCCTCGAACAGCAGGGGCCGGTTGTCGTAGGCCGAGGGCAGGCGGAAGCCGTACTCCACCAGGGTGTCCTTGCGGGCGCGGTCGCCGTTGTACATGGCGCGGATCTGCGGCACGGTGACGTGGCTTTCGTCGATGAAGCAGAGGAAGTCCTGGGGGAAGTAGTCCAGGAGGGAATAGGGCGCGTCGCCGGGCTGGCGGCCGTCGAAGTAGCGGGAGTAGTTCTCGATGCCCTGGCAGTAGCCGATCTCCCGGATCATCTCGATGTCGTAGTTGGTGCGCTGGGCGATGCGCTGGGCCTCCAGGAGCTTGCCGTCATGCTCGAACTGGGCGATGCGCTCCTTCAGATCCCGCTCGATGACGGCGATGTTTTCCTCCAGATGGGTTTTGTCGGTGGCGTAGTGGGTGGCGGGGAAGATGCTGGCGTGGCTCAGCGTGGACAGCACATGCCCGCTGACGGCCTCGATCTCGCTGATGCGGTCGATCTCGTCCCCGAAGAACTCGATGCGCAGGGCGTGCTCATGCTCGCCGGCGGGGATGATCTCCACCACGTCCCCCCGCACGCGGAAGGTGCCCCGGTCGAACTCGATATCGTTGCGCTCGTACTGGATGTCGATGAGCATGCGCAGCAGCCTGTCCCTTCCGATGGGCATGCCGGGCCGCAGGGAGATCATCTGGCCCTCGTACTCGCTGGGGTCGCCCATGGAGTAGATGCAGCTCACCGACGCGACGATGATCACGTCCCTGCGCTCCCGCAGGGCTGCGGTGGCGGAGTGGCGCATGCGGTCGATTTCCTCGTTGATGGAGGCGTCCTTCTCGATGTAGGTGTCGGAGGAGGCGATGTAGGCTTCCGGCTGATAGTAGTCGTAGTAGGAGACGAAATATTCCACCCGGCTGTCCGGGAAGAAGGCCTTCAGCTCCGAGCAGAGCTGGGCGGCGAGGGTCTTGTTGTGGGCGATGACGAGGGTGGGCTTCTGCACCTGCTCGATCACCGAGGCCATGGTGAAGGTTTTGCCCGAGCCCGTGACGCCCAGCAGCACCTGCTTCTGCAGGCCGCGCTTCACGCCGTCGGCCAGGGCGGCGATGGCTTCCGGCTGATCGCCGCTGGGTGCGTAGGGTGCCTTGAGTACAAATCGGCCTTCCATGCCGGTCACCTCCGCGAAAAAATCGTACCCGTCAAGGATAGCACACCCGGCACCTTTTGTGAAGGGGAACAGCCGGGTTGGCAGAAAAAGTCGGACGCATGGGCGATTCGCTGTTCATGGGGTGGACAGAAATCGCCTGTCCGTGCTACCATGCCATCAGCAAGGGAGGACGATACGGCATGGACATGGTGAAGATCGGCGGATTTCTGCAGGCGCTGCGGCGGGAGCAGGGGCTGACCCAGGCGCAGCTGGGCGAGGAGCTGGGCGTCACGGGCAAGACGGTATCCCGCTGGGAAACGGGAACCTACCTGCCGCCGGTGGAGATGCTGCAGCTTCTGTCCGGCCGCTACGGCGTGAGCATCAACGAGCTGCTGGCGGGGGAGCGGATTCCGCCGGAGCAGCTGCCCGTCCGGGCGGAGGAAACGCTGACGGCGGTCATGCGGGAAACGCCCTTCCTCCTGCGGGAGCAGCAGCGCTTCTGGCGGAACAAGTGGCGGCGGGATCACCGGGGGCTGCTGGTCATGCTGGTGGTGGCGGCGGGGGCGGTGCAGGTCGCGGGGGCGGTCACGGGCTGCGCGCCCGTGATGACCGCCGGGGCGTTCCTGACCCTGGGCGGGGTGCTGTTCGTGCGCGACCGCCAGGAGGACTACGTGGAGCATCACCTGTATGACGACAGGCTGTGATGCGCAAAAAAACAGCCGCCATGGCCAGAGCCGTGACGGCGTTTTGTTTATTTCCGGGCAACCAGCAGGAACCGATGGGTTCGGCCGCGGATTTCGCCTTCCTGCTCCAGGATGCGCTGGGCCTCCAGCAGCTGCCCGAAGCACGCCTCCACCGAGAAGCCCGGGAACTCCCAGGGGATCACCCGCGCGAACCACACCAGCGCCCCCACGTCAAAGAAGCGGATGGGCCGGAAGGCCTCCTCCTGCCGCAGCACCGTGAAGCCCGCGGCGGCGAAGCGTTCGGCCTGCGCGGCGGCGCTGAGCCCGGGGAAGGGCTTCTTCGTGCCGGGGAGCAGCAGCTCCGCCAGGTCGCGGTCGTTGTCCTCGCCCACCTGCTGGGTGATGAACAGCCCGCCGGGCTTCAGCACACGGCGCACCTCCGGGATGCTGTAGGACTCGTGCCGGTTGATCACCAGGTCGAAGGCGTCGTCAGGCAGGGGGAGGGGATCCCCGCCGTCGGCCTCCGCCACCCGGATGCCCAGGGGCGCGAGCCGCTCCCGGCACAGCGCAGCGTTGGGCGGATAGCCCTCGGTGACGGTGGTCATCGCGGGCGGATGCCCCAGGGTCAGCAGGAATTCCCCGCCGCCGGTGCCCATGTCCAGCAGCGTCCTGTCGGGGGTCAGGGATTCGCGCACGATGGCCCCGTAGTCCCAGGGCAGATCCTCCTCCTCGGTGTATCGGCCCCGCAGGTGGGAAAAGTCCCAGCCCTTCATGTGGGCGAGGGCTTCCTCTTCAAGCCAGCTTTGGCGCAGTTCGGCGGACGTCATGACGATGCTGCTCCTTTCGGCGGATATGGGACAGGCCCGCGACCTGGATGCCGCGGGCCTGCGTGGGGATCGGGGGAAGTGGCGGATAGGCGTGACTTCCCTTTTTTAGGAAGGTGGCCGGGCGCGGCGGGGGCGGATGAGAGCGGTCCTCCGATGCGGCACTCCCGTTCCAATAGGGAGGGCTCCTCCGATGCGGGGCGCGAAACCTGCCGTTTCCAACGCGGCCGGACTTCGTCGGCTGCTTGGAAACTCTGGCTTCTTTGCGTTCCTTTCCTTTTTGCCCTTTGTGTTGCGCCTGGGCTGCCGCGACATCCCTGCGCAGGGGCTAACGCCGCCCCTGCTACCAAGGCAAGGGGCATCGCCCCTTGACCCATTTTCGCTTCGCGATCTCTTGGGGGGTTACTTTTTCAGGCGCTTGTCGCACTTGGTGGCCAGCCACGTGCCGAAGGACTGGATCACCTGCACCACCACCACCAGCACCACCACCGCCGCGTACAGGATGGCGTAGCGGTAGCGCTGATAGCCGTAGGTGATGGCGATCATGCCCAGGCCGCCGCCGCCCACCGCGCCGGACATGGCCGTGTAGCTCATGATGGTGGTGATGGCCAGGGTGAAGTTGGTGATCAGCGAGGGCACGCTCTCGGGGAGCATGACCTTCAGCAGAATCTGCAGGGGCGTGGCGCCCATGCTCTGGGCGGTCTCGATGATGTTGGGGTTCACCTCGCGCAGGCTGCTCTCCACCAGACGGGCCACGAAGGGGAAGGCCGCGATGGTCAGCGGGACGATGGAGGCCACCGTGCCCACCGAGGTGCCGATGATGGCGCGGGTCAGGGGGATCACCATGACCATCAGGATGATGAAGGGCACCGAGCGCAGCAGGTTGATGATCACATTCAGGGTTTTCATCAGCAGGCCGGGCAGGGGACGGATGCCGCCCTTTTCGCCGGCCACGAGGATCATGCCCAGCGGCAGGCCGATGATGATGGCGAACAGCGTGGACAGCAGCGTGGCATAGACCGTTTCCCACAGCGAGCCGGCGAAGGTGGAGGTGATAACCTTCCAGGCCTCGCTCAGCTTTTCAGGGGTGAATGCGCTGGAGAAATTCATTGTTCGCCCTCCTTTGCGGAATACTCAACCTCAACCTGTACCGTTACGTCAGGGGTCTGACGCAGGTAGTTGACGGCGCGGGCCAGCTCGTCCGGGCCGCCGGGGATCTCCAGCATCATGTAGCCGTAGGCGCGGTCGCCCACGCTGCGGGTGGAGGCGGACAGGATGCTCGCCGCGATGCCGCAGTCCATGGCCATCTGGGCCAGCAGGGGCGTCTTGGCGGCCAGCGCGCCGTTGAAGATGATGCGCACCCGCTGACCCTGGGCATCCGCCAGCACGGTGCTGTCCGCCATTTCCGGGTAGACCAGGTTGCGGGTGGCCTCGGCCCGGGGGTTGGAGAACACCTGGGATACCTCGCCCTCCTCCACCACCTCGCCGTGCTCCAGAATGGCCACGCGGTTGCAGATTTCCTGCACCACGCTCATCTGGTGGGTGATGACGATCACCGTGATGCCCAGCTTGCGGTTGATATCCCGGATCAGCTCCAGGATGGCGTGGGTGGTTTTGGGATCCAGGGCGCTGGTGGCCTCGTCGCACAGGAGCACCTGGGGATCGGTGGCCAGGGCGCGGGCGATGGCCACGCGCTGCTGCTGACCGCCGGAGAGCTGCGCGGGATAGGCGCCGGCCTTGTCCGGCAGGCCCACCAGGGCCAGCAGCTCACGGGCGCGGGCCTCGGCCTTGGCGCGGGACACATGGCTGAGCTGCAGGGGCAGCATGACGTTCTTCAGGCAGGTGCGCTGCATCAGCAGGTTGAAGCCCTGGAAGATCATCGTGACGCTGTGGCGAACCTTGCGCAGCTCCTTTTTGTTCATGGAGCCCAGGTCGCGGCCGTCCAGCAGCACGCTGCCCTCCGAGGGGCGCTCCAGCATGTTGATGCAGCGTACCAGCGTGCTTTTGCCGGCGCCGCTCATGCCGATGATGCCGTAGATATCTCCGTTGTTGATGGTCAGGTTCACCTGGCGCAGGGCGTCCACGGTGCCGTCGGAGGTGACGAAATACTTGGAGAGGTTGCGCAGTTCGATCATCTTCTGCCTCCAAATGGGTGATGGTTGATGCGGGGGGAAAGCGCCGGGGGTTGGACGCAAGAAGAAGGGCACACCGGCCTGAACCCGAAAGCCCGGCCGGTGTGTCCCCTTCAATGGCGACGGATGCAATTATTCCGCGGGAGTGAGCGCGGCCAGGTCAGCCTGCTTGCCGCCGTAGAGCGCCATGGGCTCCACGTGGATGCCGGCGATGGTCACGATGTGGGTGCCGTTCTGCTCGTTGAAGTCATCCTGGTAGGGCTGATGGGCGAAGTAGTTGGCGAAGATGTCGCCGGACTCAACCATCTCGTTGGGGGTCACGTAGTCGGTGACGGTGATAACCTCCAGGGTGATGTCCCTGGCGGCCAGGATGTCCTTGGCGATGTTCAGCACTTCCACATGGGGCACGGGGGTGCCGCACACGGTGATGGTGGTGCCGGCCAGGGCGGCGTAGTCCACGTCGGCGGCATAGCCGTCGGTGGGCTCGGCCACGGTGGCCACGGCGGAACCGCCGTAGGTGTTGGTGATGAAGTCAACCACCTGCTGGCTGGTCAGGGCAGCGGCCAGCGCCTTGGCTTCGGGGGTCTCCTCGTTGCCTTCCTTGACGCACAGCACGTTGACGTAGGGGGACTCGGCGGACTCGATCAGCAGGCCCTGCTCCACGGGGTTCAGGCCGGCGTCCAGCGCGTAGTTGTTGTTGATGATGGCGTAATCCACGTCAGCCAGCAGGTTGGGCAGCATGGCGGCCTCAGCCTCGACGAAGCTGATGCCCAGGGGATTCTCGGCGATGTCCAGCACGGTGGCGGTGATGCCGGCCTCTTCCTTCAGGGTGATGATGCCGTTGCTCTGCAGCAGCAGCAGGGCGCGGCCCTCGTTGGTGGCGTCGTTGGGCACGGCGATGGTGATGCCGTCAGCCAGGGCGACGGTGGCGGACAGAACCAGAACAGCAGCCAGCAGGATGGACAGGAACTTCTTCATGGTGATCTCTCCTTCTTGATGATTGTGGGGGAAACAGGATATTCAGCGCCAGGCGGCGGCCCTGCGGGCAAGGGACGAAGGCTTGTCACATTCGCCTGCTTTCCCGGTTGATGCTTGCCTGGTACCGGGCTGTGACCATCATCAGGGAACAGCCTCCTTTCCGCGGTCGGGAAGAAATGAAAAGAGGGAGCCTTCGACGAAGCTCCCTCTCTCAGCGGAATCGTGCCCGTCATGGGGTATGACGGTTCATCCGTTATGCAGAAAGCCCATCGAAGCAGACACAGCAACGCATGCACATGCAGCACATGCACATCTCCATGGGCATCATGGCGCTGATCTTCTTCATAGGACCTTCTCCTTCCCTCAAGCGTTGCATGAATCGTACCACACACGATGGCGGATGTCAACACCTTTATGCGTTTTCCTATTGTTTTCCTATTGTTTTTCTGGTAAATGAAACCGAAGCCTGTCGAGGGGGGCGGAAAGCCTGTCAGGAAGCGGCGTCAGTCGCTGCTGCGCAGCACCTGTTCGATTTCCTCCGCGGCATCGTCGTAGTCGTCATCGCAGACGGCGTAGGGGCGCCAGTCGGAGCTGGTGAAGCCCTCGGACAGGAGCATCTCGGCTTGAATGGGGGACAGGTCGGCAATGCGGCAGTCATCGTCGATGGTCACGGTCATCTCGTATCGTATCTCGGTTTCATCAGAAAGCTGCCAGCGGACGGGCCCCGTCTTTCCGCGAAGCGCCTCCACCACACGCCGCCCCAGGTACCGGGTCTTGAAGGCCTCGTAGGCCGCGGCGGTTTCGCGCAGGTTCTCCTGCGCATCAAAGGAGGGGCAGCGTTCCTCCAGGCAGGCGGCGCAGATCCGCGCGTCGCCCCACCAGGCGCTGTCGTCCACAGGCACGACCGCATCGCAGATCTCGCAGGTGATGTAGTATTCGTCAAAGCAGCAGGAGCATACCCATGAGCCGTCCTCCAGCTGAACCGCGTCCTCGTCATCCTCTTCGATCGGCGCTTCGCACTCGCAGCAAAAACGTTCCTCGTCCATGACAAAACCTCCTGTCCCGATATCAGGCTGGTCTGCGGTATCCACTGACCGCATTATAGCATGGAACAATCAGGAAAACAAGAGAACACAGCCGGGATAAACTTTTACCCCCGGGGGCTTGCAATGGCGCGCGGGAGCGGCTACAATAATCATGGATCAATGTGTACAGATGAGGTGACGGAATGAAACGCTTGGGTATCCTGCTGATGGCGCTGCTGCTGCCCTGCGCGCTGGCGCTTGGCGAGGGCGAGGTGATTCTCACCGGCGAGGACGTGGTGATGGAGGAGGCCGTGGAAGCCCGCGAGCTGCAGTACGGCGACGACGGCGACGACGTGGCCGAGCTCCAGCAGCGGCTGACGGATCTCTACTATTATACGGGGAACATATCCGGCCGCTACCGGGAGGGAACCCGCGCGGCCATCCGCGCCTTCCAGGAGGACTTCGGCCTGGATGCGACCGGCGTGGCCGATTCCGAAACCCAGGCGCTGCTGTTTGCCGTGCTGTACAGGCCGCTGCGCTACGGCTCCTCCGGCGAGGACGTCAAGCGCCTCCAGACCCGCCTGACCGAGCTGGGCTATTATCATGGCAAGATCAGCGGCAACTTCCTGGAGGGCACGCAGAGCGGCATATCCGCCTTCCAGGAGAAAAACGGCCTGGAGAAAACCGGCGTGGCCGATAACGATACGCAGAGCCTCCTCTACAGCGGCGACGCGCTGAGCAAGGACGTCAAGGCCGAGGTGATTCCCACGCCCGCGCCGGATTCCTTCCTGGTGATCGACGATTCCCAGGGCGACGTGGCCGCCACCCCCGACGCCACCGTGGCCTTCACCAAGAAGCTGGCCCGGGGTTCCACCGGCGCGCTGGTCAAGCAGGTGCAGACCCGCCTGACGGAGCTGGGCTATTATGAGGGGCCCATCAGCGGCAATTTCCTGGCCAAGACCACCGCCGCGGTGAAGGCCTTCCAGACCCAGAACGCCCTGGAGGCCGACGGCGTGGTGGGCGAGCTGACCTGGCATCTGCTCTTCAACGATCCCACCGTGGTTCTGCCCGAGCATACCGCCAAGCCCACGCCGGAGCCCACGCCCGTGCCCTTCGCCATCACCGTGGACGTGAACAATCAGGTTACCACCGTCTACGGCCGGGACGAGAACGGCGAGTATACCGTGGTCATCCGGGAGATGCTCTGCTCCACCGGCACCAAGTCCTATCCCAGCGACGTGGGCGAGTGGGTGCTCAACGGCCGCACGGCCCGGTGGTGCTACTTCCCCAAGTGGGGCGGGCATGCCCAGTACTGGACGCGCATCAACAGCAACATCGCCTTCCATTCCGTGACCTACAGCGCCGTCAACACCATGGCGCTGAACACCTCCAGCTACAAGAACCTGGGCAGCCGGGCTTCCCACGGCTGCATCCGTCTGACCGTGGCGGACGCCAAGTGGATCTATGACAACGTGGGCGAGGGCACCGTGGTGACCATCACCGAGGATCTGCCCGACGATCCCGAGCTGCGGGCCTCGCTGAAGCTGCCGCCCCTGGACACCAGCCGCATGCTGCCCCAGACCACCCCGGAGCCCACGCCCGAGCCGGTGTACGTATCCGGCGCGCAGCCCCCGCTCCCCCTGGAGAAGCTGCAGAAGAACGATTCCTCCGAGGCGGTGTTCTGGCTGCAGAAGAAGCTCACTGAGCTGGGCTACTACGGCGGCAAGTGCTCCGGCACCTACCTGAACGGCACGGTGAACGCCGTCAAGGCCTTCCAGAAGGACGCGGGGCTGAAGGTCACCGGCACCGCCACCGTGGAGACCCTCGAGCGGCTCTACGAGCAGGAGCTGGCCACGCCCACGCCCGAACCCACCGCGACGCCCACGCCGGATGCGCTGCCCATCCCGGAGGCGACGCCCACGCCGGATGCGTCGCCCACCGCGGCGGCATCATCCGAACCGGAAGCGTCGCCCGATCCTGCGGCGGACGAAGCCGCGTAATTCCATGCCCCGTACCGGCAGCAGGCCCGTGCGGGGCGTTTTGCGCATGAGCGGCCTGCAAGCGAGGTGCGGACATGATCAGGATCAGAACCATCGACAGGGCCCGCGCGGCGGATATCAACATCCCCAACGAGCCCTTTGCCCTGTTCGGGCGGATGATTCCCGCCTGTGCGGACGGAAAGTGGACCTGCAGCATCCGATACGATGACACTGTGTCCGCCATGACCTTCCCCGATGAGCGCTACGACTATGACGCGCTGGCGACGCACAGCACCTTCCTCGGCGCCTACGACGGGGAGACGTGCATCGGCCTCGCGGTGCTGCAGGAGGGCGCTTTCCGCTACATGTATCTGTACGACCTGAAGGTGAACGCCGCGTACAGGAGGCAGGGCATTGCCGGGCAGCTCATCGGGCGGGCGGAGGAAATCGCCCGGGAGAAGGGGTATATCGGCCTGTGGACACAGGGGCAGGACAACAACCTCGGCGCATGTCTGTTCTACCTGCATGCAGGGTTTGACATCGGCGGGTTCGACAACCGCGTCTATGACGGGACGAAGCAGGCGGGCAAGGCGGACATTCTCTTCTACAAGCGCTTTGCGGCCGGATAACGCAAACCCGCCCGCAGGAGCGGCGGAGCTTCTGCGGGCGGGGAGGGAAGCCTGAGGGGACGGGATTTGCCTTACTTCCGGGCCACGCCGGTTTCCCGGGCGGCCTGCATGACCGCGTCGGCCACGGCGCGGGCCACGCGCTTGTCCAGGGGATCGGGCAGGATGTAGTCGGCGGACAGCCTGTCGCCCACCAGGTCGGACAGGGCGCGGGAAGCGGCCATCTTCATGGCCTCGTTGATGCAGCGGGCGCGGCAGTCCAGCGCGCCGCGGAAGATCCCCGGGAAGGCCATGACGTTGTTGATCTGGTTGGGATAGTCGCTGCGGCCGGTGCCCACCACCTTCGCGCCGGCGGCACGGGCCTCGTCGGGCATGATCTCGGGGGTGGGGTTGGCCATGGCGAACACGATGGGATCCTTCGCCATGGAGCGCACCATGTCCTGGCTCAGCACGCCCGGGGCGGACACGCCGATGAACACGTCCGCGCCCTTCACCGCGTCGGAGAGCAGGCCCCGCAGATGCTCCCGGTTGGTGACCTTCGCCATTTCCGCCTGCGCGGGATTCAGCTCGGCCATGCCCTCGTCAATCACGCCGAAGCGGTCGCACAGGATCAGATGCTGCACGCCCAGGTTCAGCAGGTGCTTGGCGATGGCGATGCCCGCCGAGCCCGCGCCGTTGAGCACGATGCGCGCCGTGCCGATCTCCCGGCCGGTGACCTTCAGCGCGCCCAGCAGGGCCGCGGCCACCACCACGGCGGTGCCGTGCTGATCGTCGTGGAAGACGGGGATGTCGCACACCTGCTTGAGCTTCTCCTCAATCTCGAAGCACCGGGGCGCGGCGATGTCCTCCAGGTTGATGCCGCCGAAGCTTCCCGCCAGCAGCGATACCGTCCGGACGATCTCGTCCACGTCCTTGCTGCGGATGCACAGGGGGAAGGCGTCCACGTCGGCGAAGGCCTTGAACAGCGCGCACTTGCCCTCCATCACGGGCATGCCGGCCTCCGGGCCGATGTCGCCCAGGCCCAGCACGGCGGTGCCGTCGGTGACCACGG
>JBJEYH010000331.1:0-2435 GCA_051886675.1 Aristaeellaceae bacterium | reverse complement strand
CCCCGTCGAAGTGGTAATCGCAGCGGAAGGCGTCGGGCGCGCCCTCCACGGGGGAACGCATGCCCAGCCGGGTGAGAAGCTTGTCCGCCGCAGCCGCGTCCTGCTCGGCGACGATGATATCGAACTGATGGAAGCTCTCGGTCAGCCCGCGATGGCACAGGAGCCATTCGCCGCCGGCAGCCCAGGTGATGCCCGCCGCGTTGAGCCTGTCGGCCAGGCGGCGCAGGGCCTTTTCCTTCAGCGCCATAGGGCGCACCTCTTTTCCACAGGGTGATGGGGGTATTGTACCGCATTTTCGGGCAGGATGCAAGGGAAAGCCCGCCGGACGGGCGTTTTTCCTGGCCGGAGGGGCGGCCTGCGGGGATGCGTCCGGGGCGTCCCGGCGCGGGCCTTCAACAACATTGAAAAACTGTGGAAGAAAGCCAAAATACCGGTTTACAAACGGGCAGGTTTCTGGTACAATTACGGACGGGTTTCAAGAACCGCCTGCGCGGGCAGCCGATCACTCCGACGGTGCGCTGCGTGGGATGGCGATTACCTGAAAATGTATGAGGAGGAAACAAACCATGACCAAGTCCGAGATCATCGCTGCCTATGCCCAGCACGAGGGCGACACCGGCTCCCCCGAGGTGCAGGTTGCTCTGCTGACCGAGCGCATCAATCACCTGAACGAGCACCTGAAGTCCAACCGCAACGACCATCATTCCAACCGTGGTCTGCTGCTGATGGTTGGCCGTCGCCGCGGTCTGCTGGAGTACCTGAAGAAGACCGACATCGAGCGCTATCGTGCCCTGATCGCCAAGCTGAACCTGCGTAAGTAAGGCCCGGCACAGGCGCGCCGCACGGCTCTGTGGCGGCGAAGCGTGGTATGGCTTGTCAGAGCCGCTGGGTCAGGAAATCCGCCTGTCCCAGCGGCTTTTTCAGGACGTGCCGCCGACAATGCAAGGATGTGGGCCGCAGGAGATGTTATCCCTTGAAAATCCCGCAGAGAATGGGGTTTTCATATGATAGCATCTCCGGGCTGCAGGGCGCCGGGCTTTTCCGGCGCGGACACAGAAAGGAGATCATCCAATGGAATCCAGGAAGTATACCATGGATCTGGCGGGCCGCCCGCTGACCCTGGAATTCGGCAAGTACTGCGAGCAGGCTGCCGGCAGCGTGTGGGTGCACCTGGGCGACACGGTCGTCATGGTGAACGCCACCATGTCCCCCACCCCCCGTCCCGGCGTGGACTTCTTCCCTCTGGCCGTTGACGTGGAGGAGAAGCAGTACTCCGTGGGCAAGATACCCGGCGGCTTCATCAAGCGCGAGGGCCGTCCCACCGAGAAGGCGACCCTGACCTGCCGCCTGATCGACCGCCCCCTGCGTCCCCTGTTCAACAAGGGCATGCGCAACGACGTGCAGGTGGTGGTGACCATCCTGTCCGTGGAGCAGGACGTGCCCCCGGAAATCCCCGCCATGATCGGCTCCTCCATCGCCCTGGCTGTTTCCGACATTCCGTGGAACGGCCCCACCGGCGCGGTGGTGGTCGGCCGCGTGGACGGTCAGTACGTCATCAACCCCAATGAGGAGCAGCGCGCCCGGAGCGACATGCACGTCTACCTGGCCGGCACCAAGGACGCCATCATGATGGTGGAAGCCGGCGCCAACGAGGTCTCCGAGGAAGCCATGCTGGATGCCATCATGTTCGGCCATGAGTACATCAAGCAGCTGGTGGCCTTCCAGGAGCAGATCGTGGCCGAGATCGGCAAGCCCAAGGCCGAGGTGCCCCTGAACGTGACCGGCGACGACGTGAAGGCCGCCGTGCGGGCGTTCGCCTATGACAAGTGCGTGTGGGTGTTCGAGACCTTCAACCGGCAGGAGCGCCAGCAGCGCGAGGCCCAGGTGAAGGAGGAAACCCTCACCGCCCTGGCCGAGCAGTTCCCCGAGCGGGAGGCAGAAATCGCCGACGCGCTGTACTACCTGAACAAGGAAGTCATGCGCAAGAAGATCCTGGAGCAGGGTATCCGTCCCGACGGCCGCAAGGTCACCGAGATCCGCCCCATCTGGTGCGAGGTGGGCGTGCTGCCCCGGGTGCATGGCTCCGCCGTGTTCACCCGCGGCCAGACCCAGGCCCTGACCGTCACCACCCTGGGCTCCACCAGCGAGGGCCAGATCCTGGACGGCCTGAGCAACGAGGACTTCAAGCGCTACATCCACCACTACAACATGCCCCCCTATGCCACCGGCGAGGCGGGCCGTCTGAAGAGCCCCGGCCGCCGCGAGATCGGCCACGGCGCGCTGGCTGAGCGCGCGCTGCTGCCCGTGATCCCCTCCGAGGAGGAGTTCCCCTACGCGCTGCGCCTGGTCAGCGAGATCCTGTCCTCCAACGGCTCCTCCTCCATGGCCTCCGTGTGCGGCTCCACCCTGTCCCTGATGGACGCGGGCGTGCCGAT
>JBJEYH010000330.1:0-2444 GCA_051886675.1 Aristaeellaceae bacterium | reverse complement strand
CCGCCGTCCTCCAGGCCGGGAATCACCGGCGCGGACAGAACTTCCCCGTCCCCTGAGGCCAGGCTCGCGGAAAGCATCGTCAGAAGCATCACGGCGGTGATGGCCACTGCCGCCGCGCGCTTCAACATGTTTCTCATGATTCCTTCTCCTTCCTGTCTGCTGTGTCAGCAGCCCGCTGGAACAAGGGCGGGTTACGGTTCTACGATGGTGACGCACATTCTCCATGCGGTCAGGAGGTTTTCCTCGCTCAGCGTGTAGGTGTAGGACAGCTCCTCCACGGGCGCATCCTGCCACTCGCCGATGATATTCCCGCTGCGGTCCGCTGCGGCGTACTGCCAGCGGCAGGTGTAGTTCGTTTCCTCATACCCCGTCAGCGACGCGGTCAGGGTGATCTGACTGCCCAGCTGAAGCGTATCGGTATCGCGGGTGACCGCAATGTCCACCCGACGCTCGGGCTCGATGCGGCCCGCCTCCAGGAACGTTTCTTCCTCCAGGGCGGCGTCATCCCAGGCGGACTGCCCGCTCACGCTGCAGGCCCGCAGATAGGTGTCGCTCTCCACCGGCTGGCCGAAGACAAAGGGCGTTTCGCCGGTGACGTTGCCGTTCTCATCGCACAGGTACCAGCCCAGGAAGCCATCCCCCTGGATGCCCAGGAAGAATTCCTCGTCCAGCGTTTCCCCCGCGGCGACTTCACTGGTCAGCAGGCTCTCGCCCGCAAAATTGTAATAGCTGATGGTATACAGCACAGACGCATCGGTTTCCGTGCCATTCGACGTCCCGTCGTCGGATTCGGAATCCGCATCGGGATCCTCATCACCGGAGGTCTCATCCTCACCGTCGTCGGATTCGGAATCCGCATCGGGATCCTCGTTGCCGGAGGTCTCATCCTCACCGCCGTCGGACTCGGGATCCGCATCGGGATCCTCGTCGCCGGAGGTCTCATCCTCACCGTCGTCGGACTCGGGATCCGCATCGGGATCCTCGTCGCCGGAGGTTTCATCCTCACCGTCGTCGGACTCGGGATCCGCATCGGGATCCGTCTCGCCGGAGGTTTCATCCTCACCGCCGTCGGACTCGGGATCCGCATCAATCTCCGTGTCGGCGGGGATTTCCTCGGTCTCTTCCTCTTCAGTGGACTCGGGCGTCGCATCGATCTCCGTGCCGGCGGGGATTTCCTCGACGATCTCTTCCTCAGGCTCGTTCGCGGCGGGCATCCCGGGCACAACGCCCACGACATCCACCAGATCCGCCCGGATGTATCCCTCCTGGCCTTCGCAGCGCACGCTGTACCATGCCTCGCCCGTCTCGTTGATCACCAGGCTCAGCACTTCCACGGGCGTGTCCTTGTGCAGCTTGGCCACCAGCCGCGCCTTCACGTCAGGCTCCCGACGCATGTTCACGCTGGCGGTGTTCACACGGGATACGGGCTGCCCGGGCTGCTCGGGCTGCTGAGGATCATCGGTCTGCCCGGGCTCGTCGGACTTTACCGGGGCATCGGTCTTTTCCGAATCATCGGTCTTTTCTGGCTTCCCGGACTGCTCCGCTTCCCCGGGCCGATCGGTTCTGTCGGGCGTGCCGGACTGTTCGGGTTCCTCAGGCTGCCCGGGTTCCTCCGTCTCTTCGGGCTTCTCGGTATAGCGGAATTCCGCCGTGAACACCTTCACATGGTTCAGGGTGCGATAGCTCTTCTCCTTGGCAATACAGACTTCGGTCTGTTCCCGGTCGGGACGCTGCAGATCCGTGGCGTCGAAATAAGCATGCTCGCAGCTGTCCTGCTTCGCCGTCTCCTCCGTGTCGAAGAAGGCTTCGTACAGCGTGCCGGGATCCAGCGGCGCCAATTCCCGAACCAGCATCACCGCGTCCTTCGTGACCACGCCCAGCTCCTCTTCCCGGTCCCGGTCGCTGTAAAGAACGGTTCCCTCGGGAATGTAGGCATAGGCGGATACGAAGGCGTCAGTGTCGGCGGATCCGGCGTTCTCCGGCAGATGCGCGCCGTTGCCGGGCAGCACCGCGCTGGAGGCATCCTGCTGGCCGTCCTCGGGCTGACGGGCCGCTTCGTTCCCGGAGGAAGCGGCCGGCTGCGTTGCCTCAGGCTGCGCGTCGCCTGCTCCGGTATCCGCGTCCTCCGGATCGGCAGACGCTCCGTCCTCAGAAGTTCCGTCATCGGCATCAGCTCCCGGCGCCGAGGATTCGCCCTCATCGGAGAGCAGCATCGGTTCCGCCGCGTTCTCCCCATCGGATACCTCCGTGGGCGTCGCCAGGCCGTCCGCGCCCTGCGCAAAGGCGAACACGCCGGTGCCTGTTACCAGCACCACCAGCGCAAGCGCAACAGCGAGCAGCCGATTCCATTTCATGATCTGCATCCTCCTCTGGCCTATCCCTGACGCCCCGCCGGCGCTGCGGCTACCGGTTGCCTGCGCGCGCTGGGGCATAACGTAGAATTT
>JBJEYH010000329.1:0-2445 GCA_051886675.1 Aristaeellaceae bacterium | reverse complement strand
GGCAGGGTGTTGGCGAACCAGCTGCCGTCGATCTGCATGGCGGCCTGCTTGTCCCGGAAAAGCTGGCTGGCGGCGGCCTCGTTGGTGGCGCTGACGTTGGGCGCGAAGGCCCCCAGCTCCGCAAGGCGGCGGATCAGCCGCATGCCCTCGAAGAAGGACGCCGGGGCTTCCTCCAGGGTGCGGGGCCGGGCCATGTAGTCCTCCGGCGAGCCACTGGACAGGATGGCGCATTCCGCCAGGTAGTGGGGGATGTCCGACAGGGACACCGAGATGGGCACGATGCCCTCCTCCCGGAAGCGGAGAATCGCCGTCTCCAGGTTCTCCCAGGTGTCGGGCAGGGCCAGGCCATAGCGCTCGAACAGATCCACGTTGACGAACAGCCCCTCCCAGTAGGGCCGGACAGGAATGGCGTACACCCTGCCGTCCGCTTCCTGCAGCACGGGATTCTCCTCCAGGTGCAGCTCGGGATAGGCGGCGTTGATCTCGTCGATGGGCACCACCCGGTTCAGGATCGGCGCCGAATCCGCGCTGGCCGCGAAGAAGAACAGCACGTCCGGCTCGTTCCCGGCGGCAAAGTCGCTGAGCACGCCGGTCTTCCAGGTCTCGTCGCTGGTGGCGGAATTGTCCACCACGGTATTGCCCGTCCGGGCCTCGTACTGCTGGAGCAGCTCCACGTAGGCCATGGCGGAGGCTGCGTCCGCGCCCGCGAAGGAGCTGACCGTCCACAGCGTCACGCCCTCCGCCCGGGCCGCGCCCGTCAGCAGCAGCATCGCCAGGGCCAAAGCCAGCACACGCCTCATGGATCTTCCTCCTCTGCCTCCACATTTTGGGGGATGTCCAGCCGCACGACGGTTCGGCCCATGTTGTCGCTGGTCACCCGGATCTCCGCCCTGCCGCCGTAGATCAGCCGCAGACGGTTGCTGATGTTCGCCAGGCCCAGGTGCGTGCCGCCCTGGTTGTCCCCCGCCAGGGACGCGTCGATGCGCGCCCGATCCTCGGGGGTGATGGGCTTCCCGCTGTTGACGACCTCCACCAGCAGCCGGTCGCCCCGCCGGCGGCAGTCCAGCTCGATCACCCCGCCCCCCGCCGGCCCGATGCCGTGCTCCACGGCGTTTTCCAGCAGGGGCTGGATGGTCAGCAGGGGCAGCCGGGCGTCCAGGGCGTCGGCGTCCACGTGCTGATGCACCGTCAGATGATCGCCGAAGCGCTGCTTGACAAAGTAGAAGTACGCCTGAGCCACCACGGCCTCCTCGCTGACGGGCACCATGCGGCGGTTCCTGCGGCCATGCTGGCGTTGAGCAGCACGCTGAGGGATTCCACCATGGTGGAGATGGCCTCCGAGCCCTCCATGCGGGCCTTCCAGTTGATGGACTCCAGGGCGTTGTTGATGAAGTGCGGGTTGATGCGGCTCTGCATGGCCTGGATCCGCGCGTCCCGCAGGGCGATTTCCTCCTTGTAGGTCTTGTCGATCAGCTCGGCGATGCGCCGGCTCATCTTGGAGAAGGCCACGCCCAGGTCGCCCAGCTCGTCCCCGCCGTGCATGGGCACCGTCACGCCCAGCTCCCCCGCCTCGATCCGCCGGGAAGCCTCCGACAGCAGCGTGACCGGCCGCACGATCCGCCGGTGCACGAACCAGCCGATCACCAGCAGAATGGGAATCAGCATGATCAGCAGGCAGATCATCATCCGCCGCAGGGCCTGCATTTCGCCGTAGAGCCTGTCCCGGCTGACGATGAGCCGCACGTCAAAGACGTAGTCCCTGCCGTCGCACCGGGCGGTGTAGGCCACGCTGTCCTCATCGTAGCTGCCCAGGCCCGTTGTCAGGGCCGCCCAGTCCACCGTCAAATCGCCGGACTGATCCAGGCGCACCTGCACCTGCGCGTCCCACTCCTCCGCCAGGGTCCAGAGCGGCGCCAGCAGCTGCCGCAGATCCATCCCCAGCACCAGCATGCCGTAGCGCTCCATGCGCAGGTTCATCAGGTTGCGCACCAGGTACACCTGCTCCTCCGCCTGGACAAACTCGCAGCGGGTGTCCAGCGTCTCCCCCAGGGCCGCCACCGCGTCATGGGCCGTCTGCTGGTACAGCAGCGCCTCGTTCTGCCCGCTGCGGGTGTACATGAACAGCCCCTCGTCCGCCACGGGGAAATATCCCGCGAAGGCAAACAGCCCGTTGCGGCTGTACTTGCGCTCCAGATACCCCCGGGACTGCCGCAGATACGCCGCGTCGCTGATGCTGCCGTCGGCGTACTGGCTGTATACCTCCGTCAGCTCGCCGTCGTAGGTGGCGCCCTTGGCCAGATCCACCGCCTGGTCGATGTTCTGGCGGCACATGGTCAGCGCGTACTCCGCGCCGGAGGACAGCGCCGCCTCGGTTTTTTCCCGGGCGTTTTTCAGGAACACGCCGCCCAGGTAATGCCCCAGCAGCAGCGTGGGCGTCAGGTAGCA
>JBJEYH010000328.1:0-2452 GCA_051886675.1 Aristaeellaceae bacterium | reverse complement strand
TAAAGGAGATTGTACCATGGAAAAGAAGATTGCCAAGGATCTGCTGTCCATCCACGCCGTGTTCCTCCGGCCCGACGAGCCCTTCACCTGGGCCAGCGGCATCAAGAGCCCCATCTACTGCGACAACCGCCTGACCCTGACCGCCCCCGCCGTCCGCACCGACGTGGAGGAGGGCCTGAAGGCCGTCATCGAGCAGTACTACCCGGACGTGGAGGTGCTCATGGGCACGTCCACGGCGGGCATCGCCCACGCGGCCATCACCGCTCACCTGATGGGCTTGCCCATGGGCTACGTCCGCTCCGGCCACAAGGATCACGGCCGCGGCAACCAGATCGAGGGCCGGCTGGAGAAGGGCCAGAAGGTGGTCGTGGTGGAGGATCTGATTTCCACCGGCGGCAGCGTGCTTGAGGTGGTGGATGTGCTGCGGGAGGCCGGCGCGGAGGTGCTGGGCATCGCGTCGATCTTCACCTACGGCATGCAGAAGGGCATCGACCGCATGGCCGCCGCGGGTGTGGTGAACCACAGCCTGTCCAACTTCGACGTGCTGTGCGAGGCCGCGGCGGAAGAGGGCTACATCAAGCCCGAGGACATCGCCCGGCTGAAGAAATTCCGCGCCAACCCCTCCGACGAGAGCTGGATGAACAAGGACGCGCAGTAACGCTGTCCGTCTGATCAAAGGAGTCATCACCGTGCTGGAACTGATCAACGTAACCCGTCGCTTCGGCGCGAAGACCGCCGTATCCGACGTATCCCTGACCCTTTCGCCCGGCAAGACCTGCGTCCTGCTGGGCCCCAACGGCAGCGGCAAGACCACCCTGATGAAGATGGTGGCCGGGCTGATCCGCCCCACCTCCGGCGACATCCGCTTTGACGGCCAGCCCATCGGCCCCGCCACCAAGGCGCAGATCGCCTACATGCCCACGGAAAGCTACTTCTACACCTACATGAGCATCGAGGATGCCGGTCGGTACTACCGGGACTTCTTCGAGGACTTCGACCTGGAGCGGTATCACGCGGCCCTCGCCCGGATGGAGCTGAACCCCAGGGACAAGATCCGCGCCCTGTCCTCGGGCATGAACGCCAAGGTGCGCCTGGCGCTGACCCTGAGCCGCAGCGCGAAGCTGATGATGTTCGACGAGCCCCTCAACGGCGTGGACATCCTCACCCGCGCCCAGGTGGTGGACGAGATCATCCGCAGCCGTCGGGAAGGGCGGACGATGCTCATCTCCACCCACCTGGTGGACGAGCTGGAGGAGCACATCGACGCGGCCATCTACATGAAAAACGGCGTGCTGGCGCGCATGGGCAGCCGGGAGGAACTGACCGGCGAGGGCACGCTGACCGACCTGTACCTGAAAATCTACGGACCTGCGGGAAGGGAGGCGGCAAGCGATGCTGAAGCTGGTCAAGTATGAGTTCCGCAAATCCCTGACCGCGCTGGTGACGCTGCTGGGGGTGACCGCCGGGCTGGAGGCGTACTTCCTGGCGGCGCTGTACCTGGATGAGGAGAATCATCTGCTCATGGCCATGATGCTGATGATCCTGTGCGCCTACGCGGTGGCGATCTACGTGTTCGTGCGGGGCGTGACCTCCTACTCCGGGGAGCTGAAGAGCCGCAGCGCCTACCTGATCTTCATGACGCCCCATTCCACGCGGAAAATCGTGGGCTCGAAGTTCCTGTACACCTTCGTCAACGGCCTGCTTTTCGCGGCGCTGTACGGGGCGCTGGGCCTGCTGGACCTGAACCTGGGGCTGCACCGCTACAACGAGTACGAGGCCTTCTGGGGCGCGGCGCGGAACTTCCTGGCGGCCTACGGCGTGCATGTGGATCAGATCATCCTGGGGCTGCTGGCGGGGACGGCGTACATATTCCTGTCGCTGCTGGCGGTCATCGCCCTGGCGTACCTGGCCATCACCCTGAGCCACACGCTGCTTCGCGACCGCAAGGGCCGCGGACTGGTCGCGCTGCTGTTCTTCTTCCTGCTGAACTGGCTGGTCAGCTGGATCAGCGGCCTGTTCCCCTCCGCGCTGGATCTGCTGGTGATCTATGACGGCGAGCTGGCCGAGGTCACCGGGCAGGCCATCGCCACCACCCGGGAGGTGCTCCTGTGCATGCTGCCCGCGACCCTGATCAGCCTCGGGGTGATCATCCTGTCCTGGCTGGGCTGCGCGTGGATGCTGGAACGGAAGATCTCCCTGTGATTCCCCGTCCCTGTGACTGAAAGGAGTGCTCAAGCCTTGCGTCACCTGATTGACATTACCGACTTCTCCGTGGATGAGATCACCGCCGTCCTCGACCTGGCCGATGCCATGATCGCCCATCCCGCCGACTACCGGGACGTCATGCGCGGCAGGATCCTGGCCACGCTGTTCTTCGAGCCCAGCACCCGCACGCGGCTGTCCTTCGAGTCGGCCATGCTGTCCCTGGGCGGGAGCGTCCTGGGCTTCTCCT
>JBJEYH010000327.1:0-43394 GCA_051886675.1 Aristaeellaceae bacterium | reverse complement strand
ACTGTCTTTCCTCTTTGCGTTGTTGTTTCTGTATCGTTTTCAAGGTTCGGTGCCGGCCGCTCTCGCGAGTCAGCTTGACCATAATACCATCTGCCGCAAGTTTTGTCAACACCTTTTTTGACATTTTTTCAAACTTTTTTGCTTCTTTTGGGAAAGGCGAACCATCTGCCCAAAACGTGCCGGAGCCGTTCAGACATCGCCGAACGGCCCCGGTTTTCGCGCACATTTCCTTCGTTCACCCTGCCGGCTCCGCTGCCGTGGTCAGCGTCAGCTTGCCGTCAAACAGCGCGTCCATCAGCGGAATGTGCTGGCGCAGGACGCATCTGCCGCTGCATTCCACGTAGTCCGTCAGGGTCTGATCCCCGCAGAGGATCTCCGTCAGGGCGGTGACGCTGACCTGCATGTCCCACTCCTTCCGGGTTTCCTTCAGGGTCAGGACGCCCCCCGCGCAGATGATCAGCCAGCGGTCGTTGTTTGCCGGAATCAGCGCGTCCGTCACCTCCAGGATGAACCGCCCCTCCACCGCCGATGCGCGCAGCGACCGCAAAACCCGCTCCACGTCAATAATCCGCGCCATCGCCCCGCCCGGCAGGGCCGCGTAGCCCGCGTCCTCCATGGCGAGGGGTCGCTCCGTCCGAACCGCCGATACGACGACGCCCTGCCGCTGCAGCGCGCGCAGGCTTTCCGTCGTGGCCTCATGGGCCGTGCGGACCTTCCCGTAGCGCAGCGCCAGCAGTACGCCTGCGCCGGCCGAGCAGCCCTGGGTCATCAGCGTCAGCCAGCGCAGACGCAGCAGCTCCGGACTGCGCAGCTCCTCCAGCGTGGCCGGAGTCTGCCACACCTTCCAGAAGGCCGCGGCGATGTCCTCCCACTCCACCAGCACCGCGGGAATCCACTCGGTGAAGGTATACACCGGCTGGATGATGTAGTTCATGGCCACGGCCGTCAGCAGCGCCGCCGCGCCGTAGCCCAGGGCGAAAAGCAGAATCACGCCGACGAGCTCCGGCATCAGCCGAACCGCGTAGCGCACCTGCAGCTGTGCGCGATACCGCCGGGCATAGCTGCCCGCCTGATGATTCAGCCAGCGGATGAGCCGCAGCACCACCGTCATGGCGATGAGGAACAGCAGCACCCGCAGCCACAGTCCCGCGGCCATGCCCTCCTTGCCCAGGTCGATGACCGTACCGCCCGGCTGCCACACCTCCATCACCGTGCTGAAGGCCACCGACGCGCCCACGCCCCGGAGCGGTTCGGCCTCCACCATCAGCGCGTCCAGGGCGAAGGCCTGATCGACCACGCTGTTCAGGGGGATGTACGCGCCGTACTCCGTCAGGTCGCCCACGCGCTTCTCGTGGCGGACAATCCCGATGACCCGGTAGCTGGCTCCGCCCAGCTGCACCTCCCGGTCGATGGGCGCCGATACCCGGAACAGCGCCAGCGCCAGCTGCTCGTCCAGAAGAATGACCCGCTCGCCGTTGCTGATTTCATCCGGCTGAAACAGCCGCCCGCTGCGCAGGTACAGCGGATGCACCTGCAGGCCGTCCTTCCCCATGAGGGTCAGCCGTCCGGCGGCGCTCCCCGCGTCCCCCGAATACGACGCCCTGTCCACAATGCCCGTCAGCGTCCAGCGGGCCATGACGTCCTGCCACTCCTCGGTAACGCTGTCCAGGCTTTCCTGCATGGCCGTCAGCTGCCGGTTGGGCGGCGGATTGGCCTCATCCCCGCCGGCAGCCTCCGTCGGGGCCGGCGCGGGAATCAGATACTGCAGATGCTCCCCCACCAGATGGATCTCCCACTGGGCAAACGCCAGCAGCCCCGCCATGATCACCAGCAGCACGCTCTGCCACCAGGTTGCTTTCTTCATCATGCCTGCATCGTCCTCCAGCCGTCAGTCCACGTATTCCATGACGGTCTGGCCGTCCTCCAGGGCGCGGTCCTCCCGATCGGCAACCTCCTGCCAGCTCAGATCCTCCGCGATGGAGACGGTCTTGTCCCCGCGCTCCAGCACCGTGACGGTGGTCTTCTTCACCTTCATGCCGCTCTGGCTCATGAACCCGCCCCAGCTGCGCTCGATCAGATACACATAGTCCTGCCCCTCGCCCTCGCTGCGCACGGCGCTGGCCGGCAGAAGCGTGGTGGACTGCTTCGCACGGTAGCTGATGGTCACCTTCACCCCGCCGTCGGCCACCACCCGCCGGATGGCCGAGGAATCCTCCGCCAGATAGCTCTCCGGCATGGCCAGCTGCAGATACCTGCTGCCGTCGCTGCCCAGGGTGGTTTTGTCCACGGTGGTTCTTTCCGTGCCGTAGACGTCGCTGACAATCTCCGCCTTCGTGCCGTCCTCAATGGCGCGGCTCACGCTCTCCAGCGGCGCACGCAGCACAGGCGCGGCGTCCTCCCCGTTCATGGCGTAGGCCGCCTTGATCCCGTCGTAGGCCTCGCCCTCCTGCACGCCGACGGCGGTGATCCACCCGTCCCGGGGGGCGCGCACCTCCTCCACCGCCGCCGACCGGGCCGCCAGCTCCACCATCTCCGCGGAAAGCTCCGCCATGGTCTCGATCAGCGCGTCCCTGTCGCGGATGTAGGCGAACACCTCGTCCTTGACGCGCATCTTCCGGTCCTCCATCAGGGTGTAGAAGGCCTCCCGCGCCGCGTCGCAGGCGCTCCGGGACGCGACCGCCCTGCTCACCGCCGCGGTCAGCTCCGCCGAAGGTCTGATGCCCGACAGGGTCAGCTGCTGATTCCAGGTGCTCACGTCGTCGGTGAGGGTGATGCCCTCGGTGACGGCCTGCATCCGCGCGGCAAACATGTCGTCGGTCATCTGATCCTGGGCGTCCAGCATGGCGTTGTACAGATCGTTCTGCCGGCTCTCCCGGGAGGCGGTGCGGTTGTCGAGATCCAGCTTGGTCAGCTCCGCCTGTTTGGCGTCGTACTCCTTGCGCAGCTCGGCCAGCTTCGTCTCGGTATCCCCGGCCCCGGCGGTGAAAATCACGTCCCCCGCCTTCACCCGCTGGCCCTCCCGCACATACACCCGCTTGACCACCACGCCCAGATCCCTGGCCTCCTCCACCACGATGCTCTCCGTCTCGGGAAAGTACACCTGGGCGGTGAAGGTCATCTTCTCCTCATAGCGGCCGGAGGAGGCGGTCACCAGCTGCACCTTCGGGGTGGTGATGGTCTGCACCGTGCGGGCGAAAAACATGCACAGCGCCACCGCCACCACCAGGGCAATCAGACCCCGCAGGGCAAATTTCTTGAGTTTCATATGGGTCATTCCTCCGTATCACTTCAGTTCGCTGAGCTGGATGCCCGCCACGATGTCCTCCTGGCAGTACAGGTAGATCAGCAGCGTTGGCAGGATGTACAGCGCCGAGCCCGCGAAGGCCACGTCCGCGCCGTCGGTGGAAATCTGGTTGAACATCACCGACAGGGGCTGCAGGCTCGTCTGCCCCGCCAGATACACCAGGGGCTGCTCCACCATGTTCCAGCAGTCCGCGAAGGACAGCGCCGCCGCGGCAAAGATAATCGGCTTGCATACCGGCAGGATCACGTGGACGTACCCCCGCACCGGGCCTGCGCCGTCCACCATGCCGGCCTCCAGCAGCTCGTTGGGGATGCCCACCATGAACTGGCGCATCAGGAAAATGTAGAAGGGCGAAAACCACATGGGCAATATCACCGCCCAGGGCGTGTTCATCAGCCCCAGATACCGCAGCGTAATCACGCTGGGGGCCATGGTCACCTGGAAGGGCAGGATCATCAGGATCAGGATGCAGAAGAAGATGAAGTCCCGCCCCCGGAACTGGAAGCGGCTCAGGGCATAGGCCGTCAGCGGCACCACCAGCGCCTGCCCCAGGAGAATCCCCCCGGTATACATGGCCGAATTGCAGAAAAGCCTGAGGTACGTGGGATCCTCGATAAAAATCTTGTAGTATTGCCTCAGCGACACCACTGCCGGGGCATAGAGCACGTCCAGCCACTTGTCCGCCGCGTAGCTGCCCCGGCCGGCCAGATACGTCTCGATCTCCCCCTTGGGGAAGAAGGAATACAGGAACGTGAACACAATGGGAATCAGAATCAGCACGGACAGGGCCGTCAGGATCAGCAGGCAGATCAGCCCGCCCAGCCCCAGGCGGCCGCGCCGGCGGTGAAGCCTTGCCATACGCAGCCTCCTTTACGCTTCCGAGGGCGAGCGCACGGCCTTGCTCAGGTACATCAGCGCGAAAAGCACCATCACGCCGATGGCGAACAGATACGCCGCCGTGGTCACCTTCTGATAGTCCAGCCGGGCAAACATGTTGTTCATGAAATGCTGCAGGGTGTAGATCTGCTGGGTGGGATAGGCGCCGCCGATGAAGTAGACCTCCTTGAAGATCTTGAAGGCGTTGACCCACGCCAGCACAAACACCAGGAACGCCGTGGGCAGAATCTGCGGCAGGGTGATGCGGAAGGCCTGCGTCCACCAGCCCGCGCCCTCCAGGGCGGCGTACTCGTACAGGGAGGGATGCACCGCCGACAGCGCCGATGCAAACAGCACCACCGAAATGCCCAGGTTCTTCCACACGTACAGCAGCACGATCGGGAAGCGCAGCGCGTCCCCCTCCAGCCACAGCACCCGCTCCAGCCCCATGGCCACCGCCAGGCGGTTCACCACCCCGCCGTAATCGAACATCAGCGTCCAGATCAGCAGCATGGCCGAGGAGGGCATCAGGTACGGCAAAAGCAGAATGTTGCGGAAGGGCACGGCCCGATCCTTCAGCGTGCGCAGCATGGCCGACAGCACGAACGCCAGCAGCCAGATCACCGGCGCGCACAGCAGCGACAGCTCCCAGGTGTTGCGCAGCCCCAGCTGGAACATTGGGTTCCCAAGCACCTGCGCATAATTCTGCAGGCCAACGTAATTGTTCTCATAGGTGCCGTCGGTGACAGAGAAATAGATGCCGCCAAAAAACGGCACCACATAAAACAGCATCAGCCCCGCCAGCCCCGGCAGGAGCAGCAGCCATACAATTTTCTTGCGGCGGAACAAGGCGTCCTCTCCTCCATTGACAAGGGCAGGGCAGCGGAGGGCTGCGTCCATCCGCCGTCCTGCCCGGCATTGCGATATCAGTAGTTTTCCATCTGCATCATCATGATCTTGCTGTCCATTTCCCGGATCAGCTGCTCGAGCCCGATCTGCCCCTGCATGTACCGCTCAAGCAGCGTGGACAGCTCGCCCGACGCGTCCTCCGACGTATAGAAGACGCTGGGCCTGCTCACATACATGGCCGGAGCCACCGTCTCCTGATAGTAGCGGATGCCGCCCTCGCTGATCATGTACTCGTTGGCCTTCACGTCCTCCAGGTTCCGCTCCAGCTCCTCCACCTGCAGCTGGTAGTCCTTCCTGTCGGCCTCGTCGGCTTCCTCCAGGGCCTTGCGGGCGTCGTCCAGCGCCTTCTGTGCGCTCTGCACCCACTGGTCGTAGTAGTCGTAGCGCACAGGATCGGTGGCGTCCATGCGCAGGACGTGGGCGTAGGTGTCGTTCAGGTGGGCGATTTCCTCCTTGATCAGCTTCACGGCCGCGTCCATATGGGCGCTGCGGGGATTGACAAAGAGCACCTCCATGTGCACCTCGGGATGCCAGGCGGTATCCGCCGTCAGCGTGATGGGCTTGAGGATGCTGGCGCGGTTTTCCTTCTCCGGATCGTAGAAGCTGCCCACCACGCCGTAGCCCTCCATGAACAGCCCCGCGCGGTAGCCCTCCTCGTCCTCGTTGGCCAGGTTGGCGCCCCGGTTCAGCTCCTCCACGTCCAGGGATTCCAGCGCGGTCATCAGCTCCCGGAACACCGGCGTGTCAAAGCGCAGCTCCATGTTCTCCGCCTGGCAGTAGCTCAGATAGCCGCTGAACATCCAGTAGAACATCATCTCTTTGTAGTCTTCCACATAGCTGACCAGCGTGTAGGAGGGATATTCCTCCACCCACTCGTCGTTCCAGCGGTTGGCGAAGGCGCACAGCTCCACCATATTGGTGGGCAGATCCTCCTCCGTCAGGCCCATGTCCTCCATCACCGTCAGGTTGACGAACCATCCGTCGTAGGAGTAGGCGCTGATGGGGATGGCGCACAGCTTGCCGTCCCGCATCACCGCGTCGCGGAAGGCCGGATACAGGCTGCTCACGTAGGCCATCAGCTCCGCGTCGCCGGACAGGTCGGCGCAGTAGCCCTTGTCCATGAGGGTGGACAGGGCGATTTCATCGTTGGACATGCGCAGCACGTCCATGGCGTCGTCGCCGGTGAGCATGGCCTGGCTCAGCTCCTCGGCGGTGCCGTAATAATCCCGGTAGAAATACACCGGCGTCTGGGGATATTTCTCAGCGAAGGCCTCCGCGCCGTCGCTCATGTAGCTGCCGTAAACGGTGACGCAATCATCCGTGTCAAAGCCCCTGGTCAGCGTGCGCAGGTACACCCTGCTGTTGCTGATGAAGGCCAGGCTGTCCCCCACCACCGTGCTGCTCTGCCCGTAGGTCGCCGGCGCGTAGCCGTACTGCTCCTTCCCGGTCAGGCCGGTCACGCCCATGATGCGGGTATCGTTCATGTAGATCAGCGCGTCCTCGGCCGGCAGGTAGGAGATGCGGTTCACCCACTCCTCCTGCAGCTGGCCCACGGTCTGCGTGGTGTTGTCCGCAGGGTTCCACAGCACCAGGTCATAGGGATAATATTCGCCCTTCTCGCTGTCGTAGGGATTGTCCGGATCGCGGACGAGCAGCATTATCTGCCCGTCCCGGCAGCCGGTCACCGTCTCCGAATAGGGGAGGTCCGCCCGGGTCATGACGCCGGTGGCCAGATCCATCACAATCATGCGGCGGTCCGCCTCGCCGGTGGCGTCGTTCCAGTCCATCAGGGGCAGGAGCAGCCTGCCATCCGCCACGGCCCAGCTTTCCGGATACAGCCAGTAGCTGTACTCTTCGGACGCATGGCGCAGCAGGGACACGTCCTCCGCCTTCGCCAGATCCTCGTACACAATCTCCCCGTTCTCCACGCTGAAGGCGAAAAGCTGTCCGTTCAGCGGGTTCAGGGCCATCAGCCGTTCCCCGTCGGTGAACACCAGATTGCCCAGCGCATGCTCCGGATCGCCGGGAACGGGCTCCTTCGCATTTTCCACATACTCGAGGGCTTCCGCCATGGTGTCGAACCGGTTGGCCCGGAACAGCCCCTCGGTGAGCAGCTCCGCCTCCGCCATGCCCTCCTGCCAGCGGTAAAGGCTGCAGCTGTCCTCCATGCTGCACAGGATATACAGCGTATCGCCCACCGTCAGCAGCTGCTGGGGATAGAAGTAAAGCTCGTCGTCCTCCGCCTCGCGGACCAGCAGCGTCTGATCCGCCGCCAGCGCGCCCGCGCACAGGCACAGAACCGTCACAAGGCACAGGCCTGCCGTCATGATTTTGCGCATTGCCATTCTCCCTTCTCCGGCGGAGCCTCCCGTGCGTCCGCCTCTGCCATGTAAACGGCACACACATGGGACGTATTCCGCCGGCAGGGAGAATTTACAACTTTTTGCCCGCCTTTATTCCATGGAGGCGATGGTCTGCTGCAGGCTGGTCAGGGCGTTGGCCAGGGAGGTCTGGGAATCGCCGGTGACCACGCCGGTGATCAGGCGGTTGAAGTAGTCGTCGATGATGGCGTACAGGTTGGTGAAGGTATCGTTGCTGATGAGGTAATCGCCGCCCAGGCCCACGTTGAGCTGATTGATGGTATCCATGGCGTAGACGTGGCTGCGGATCTTGCTCAGGGTCGCCGAGCTGGACGCGCCCGCTGTGCGGGACAGGGCCGTGGTCAGGGACACGGCGTCGTTGCACTCGGTCTGCATGCGCTGCAGGAAGGTGGAGCGGGTTTCCGCCTCGAAGCTCATGGCCTTGCCGCCGAAGACCGCCAGCAGAATCACCGCCGCCAGCAGCACCAGAATCAGTACGCTGCGCACCCTGTTGAGCAGGGTATTGCCGCTGGGCTGCATGCTGCTGCCCTTGCGGGACATGTAATGCTGATACATTTGCAATTCCTCCCGGATCGTTCGTTCTCGTTGGGAAACCAGGCTCGGTGGGCCTGAAAACAAAAGAATTCAGCATTGATTATATCATCTTTTTTTTCCGCCGTAAAGGCGAACGCCGGCATTGTAACACACTTTGCCGGGGGTGCATAGTTTCACCGGAAACCGGGCATGCTTCCTCCACCACACAGGAGGTGACCATGTCCATGATTCAACTGCTCGCCGGACTGCTGGCAGGGCTGCAGCTGCTGTGCGTCCATCTGCCCTCCGCCACGGTGCTGGCTATGAAAACCGGCATTCTGCTGCGCATGCACGTCGTTGCCCAGGACGATACCCCCGCCATGCAGGCCCTGAAGGCCCCCGTGCGGGACGCGGTGCGCCAGGTCTACGCCGAGCGCACGTCGCCCGACGACGCCCTGCCCATGCTGCCCCGTGCCGCCGCCCTGCTGCCCGAGCTGACCCAGGCCGCCCGGGAGGCCGCCCGGGAAGCGGGCTATACGGGCGAGGTGAGCGTGACCCTCGCATGGACGCGCTTCGACCGGCGCACCCTGGACGGGCTGACCTTTCCGGCGGGGTATTACCCCGCGCTGATGATCCGCCTGGGGGAAGCCCGGGGGCAGAACTGGTGGGGGCTCATCGACCCGGAGCTGGCGCTGTCCGCCGCCGCCCTGGAGGAAGGCGGGGACGCCATCCGCTGGGACTGGTCGCTGGAAGGCCTGCTGGCGGCGCTGTTCCGCCTGCCGCTGAAGGTGGGTGACGGGGATGCGTAAGGCGAAAATCCGCCTGCTGGCCCTGACGCTCGTGCTGACGCTGGCCATGCCGCTGCTGCCCTCGGACGCGGCGGTGCTGGCCTGGGGCAGCCGGGGCGAGCAGGTGGCGCTGGTGCAGCAGAAGCTCCGGCAGTACGGATACCTCTCCCAGGAGGCGGACGGCGTGTTCGGCCGCAACACCTACAACGCGGTCATCGCCTTTCAGCGCAAGAACGGCCTGACCCCCGACGGCCGGGTGGGCAGCGCGACGGCGGCGGCGCTGGGCATCTCCCTGACGGGTGGGACGCTGTCGGCGGCATTGTGGCAGGAAACGGAGCTGTCGCTGCTGGCGCGGCTGGTCAGCGGCGAGGCCCGGGGCGAGCCCTACGTGGGGCAGGTGGCGGTGGCGGCGGTGGTGCTCAACCGCGTCAGGCACGACGCCTTCCCCAACACCATCAGCGGGGTGATCTTCCAGACGGGGGCCTTCGACGCGGTGTGGGACGGCCAGTTTGACATGGAGCCCACCGAATCCGCCCGCCGCGCCGCCCGGGACGCTCTGGGCGGATGGGATCCCACCGGCGGGTGCATCTACTATTATAATCCCAGCACGGCCACCAACAGCTGGATCTGGACGCGGCAGGTGCAGCTGACCATCGGCCGGCACGCCTTTGCCATCTGAGGTGAGCGCATGAAGAAATATATTCTTCCCCTGACCCTGGCGCTGCTTTTGCTGATCACCGCCGCCATCGCCGCGATGCAGACCGACCGTCTCGGCCGCCTGACCCGCGCCCTGGAGGAGGCGGGGCTGCAGGCGCTGCACCAGTCCGCCGAGGAAATGCAGGCCCTGACCCTCGACCTGGAGAAGCTGATGGTCTCCGGCCAGGCGTCCCAGCAGGCGGCGCTGCTGCACCGCATCAGCCTGACGGCGGGGGACGTGCAGCAGTGCCTGGCCAGTCTGCCCCTGAGCCACGAGGCCATGGCCGGCACGCTGACCTTCGTGGGCGAACTGCGGGACGACGCGGCGGCCATGCTTCCCGCGCTGACCAGCCGGCCCCTCACACCCGCGCAGCTGGAGCATCTCAGCGCGTGCCTGGCCTCCTGCGCCCAGCTGAGCAGCCAGCTGTCCCTGGCCCGGCAGACCATGGAGGAGGGCGGCATGACCCTCACGCAGACGGGCAGCGTCTTTTCCGCCGACGCCTCCGCCAGCCAGCGGCCCCTGGAGCAGCTGGGCAGCGCGGAGGAGGGCGTGATCTATCCGCCGGCGGACGTGCGTCTGCCATCGTCACCCAGGGGCCTGCCCGAGGGCGACGTGACCCGGGAGGAGGCCCGGCAGCTGGCCCGGGATCTTGTGGGGGCGGAGGCTGTCCTCGCCGTTTCCGACGCGCCCGACGCCTCCGGCGTGCTGCCCGCCTACGGCGTGACCGTGCAGACCGCCGACGTGCTGCTGAACCTGGAAATCACCCGGCAGGGCGGCAAGCTGCTGTGGATGATGCCGGAGACGGCCTCCTTCCCCATAACGCAGAGCCCCGCCGCCTGCGAGGACGCGGCCCTCGGCTTTCTGACGGCCCAGGGCTTCGGCCCGGCGGAGGCGGTCTGGCGGCAGCTCTACGACGGGCTGTGCGTCATCAGCTTCGCGCCGGTGCAGGAGGGCGTGCTGCTCTACCCCGACCTGCTGACCGTGCAGGTGCGCATGGACACCCTGCAGGTGGTGGGGCTGGAAGCCCGCTCTTACTGGACGAACCACGTCCGGCGGGATATGCCTGATCCCGCCCTTTCCGCGGAGGACGCTTCCGCGCTTCTGTCCGAGCAGGCGGAGGCGCAAAGCCACCGGCTCTGCCTGATCCCCGAGGGCGATGGCGAAACGCTGTGCTGGCAGTTCACCGTGACCCGCGGCGGCGAAACCTATCTCATCTATCTGGACGCGCAGGAGGGCCGTGAGGTAGCCATCCGCAAGCTGATCCCCCTGGAAAACGGCGCCACCGCGGCATGAAACCGTCCCTGTCGGGGCATCCTGTGCGCATACGGAGGTGCCGGTATGATCTACTGCCAGCTCAACGGCCGGGTGAGCCTTCCGGCGGGAAAGCCCCTGACCCTGGGACAGACGGCCCGGGTCATCGCGCCCGCCCCGGCGGAGGAGCTTCCCCTGCCCTGCCCCGACAAGCCCGGCGTATGGCGCGTCACGCCCGCGGATCTTCTGCCCGTGCTGAACAGGGCCTTCCCCGGCGAGCAGGTGACCTTCCTGGGCGCGCAGGCCTGCTACATCCACCGCATCCGCCCCGAGGGGCACGGTCTTTTCCGCCTGACGCGCACCGCCGCGGCCTTCCTGATCCTGCTGCTGGGCAGCGCGCTGGGCCTGGCCTGGTTCCACAGCGATGTGGACATGCCCGCCGCCCAGGTGATGGTCTATCAGCTGATCACCGGGCAGGAGCCGGATGATCCCCGCTGGATCACCGTGCCCTACATCATCGGCGTGGCGGCGGGGGTGGCGGTGTTCTACGCCCTGCCCTCCCGCAGCCGCTCCACCCCCATGGAGGTCAAGCTCAACGCGTATCTTCAGTCCATGGAGCAGACGGAGGGAAAGGACGTGCGCGATGCCCGGTAGGCTGACGGCCGCGCTCATCGGGGCGATCACGGGAGGCACCATGGCCGTGGCGGTGAGCTGCGTGTGGGTGGTGCTGATGATTCCCGCCCGGCTGCAGGCTCTGTTCCGCGTGCGCTCCTCCCGGACGATGACCCTGGCGCTGTGGCTGGGCCTTGTGCTGACGGCCCTGGGCAACGGCGCGGGCTTCACGCTGCGCCTGCCCGCCCCCGCAGGAAGCCTCGCGCTGCTGCTGGGCGGCATGTTCGTGGGGATGCTGGCCTCGGCCCTGGGGGAAATCCTGGAGGTAGCGCCGGTGATGATGCGCCGCTTCCGCCTGGGGGACGTGTCCCTGGGCGTACGGTGGGTGATGCTCATCGGCAAGGGCCTGGGCGCCGTCATCGCCACGCTGGTTTTCACCCTGTGAAAAGGAGGCTGCGCATTTCATGGAGGAACCCCGCTTTCCCAACCCCATTCACGTGCTGCTGCCCCGGAGCGTTCCCGGCGAGCGGGAGACCCGCTTCCCCCAGCCCCGGGACCGCAGCATGAACCATCCCCGAAAGGAGCAGACCCATGTTTGACAAGAACGCCAGACCCTCCCCGCGCCGTCAGGCCCAGCTGGATCACTACAACCAGCTGGTGGAGAAGCATTCGCCCAAATCCCTGCTGGGCCAGGGGCTTTTCCGGGCCTTCTGGGTGGGCGGGCTGATCTGCGCGCTGGGGCAGGCCTTCCTGGAAATCGGCCGCGGCCCCCTGCACATGACCAACATGGCCGCCAGCACCTTTTCCTCCACGTGCATCGTGTTCCTCACCGCGCTGCTGACGGGCATCGGCGTGTTCGACCGCATCGGCCAGTACGCGGGGGCGGGGGCCTTCGTGCCCATCAGCGGCTTTGCCAACGCCATGGTGTCCCCCGCCATGGAGTTCCGGCGGGAGGGCCTGGTGCTGGGCCTGGGCGCGAAGCTGTTCACCATCGCCGGGCCGGTGCTGGTCTACGGGGTCAGCGCGTCGGTGGTGGTGGGCATGCTCTACGCGCTGTTCCCCTGGTGAGCAAGGAGGCGATTGTCATGACCATCCGCCGCATGGGCGAGAGTACCATCGTGCTGCCCAGCCGTCCCCGGCTCGTCGCCGGCGCGGCCATCGCCGGGAAGAAGGAGGGCGAAGGCCCCCTGGGACGCGAGTTCGACGCCGTCATCGAGGACGACCTGTTCGGCGAGGAATCCTGGGAAAAGGCGGAGAGCCGCTTCTTCTACACCGCCGCCACCACCTGCCTGACCAAGGCGGGCGTCACAAACAGGCAGGTGGACGTGCTGCTGGGCGGCGACCTGCTCAACCAGATCATGTCCTCCTCCATGGCGGCGCGGGAGATGCACATTCCCTTCCTGGGGCTGTACGGGGCCTGCTCCACCATGGCGGAAAGCCTGTGCGTGGGCGCGATGCTGGTGGACGGCGGCTACGCGGGCCGGGCGCTGTGCGCGGCCAGCAGCCACTTCTGCTCGGCGGAGCGGCAGTACCGCTTCCCCCTGGAATATGGCTGTCAGCGCACCCCCACCGCCCAGTGGACCGTCACCGGCGCGGGAGCCTCCCTGCTCTCCGGCGATGAGGACGCGCCCGCCCTGTGCCGCGTCACCCACGCGACCATCGGCCGGGTGACCGACATGGGGCAGGCCGACGCCAACAACATGGGCGCAGCCATGGCGCCCGCTGCCGCCGATACCCTGCGCCGCCACTTTGCCGACACGTCCCGCACGGCGGAGGACTACGACCTGATCATCACCGGCGACCTGGGGCAGGTGGGCCACGACATCCTGCTGGAGCTGATGGAGGAAAGCGGCACGCCGCTGATCTTCGAGCGGTACATGGACTGCGGACTGCAGGTGTTCGACGGAGGCCAGGACGTACACGCCGGGGGCAGCGGCTGCGGCTGCTCGGCCATCACGCTCAACAGCCTGATCCTGCGCCGCTTCCGGGAGGGCGAATTGCACCGGGTGCTGTTCATGGCCACGGGGGCGCTGCTGTCCACCACCACCAGCCAGCAGGGCGAAACCATTCCCGGCGTGGCCCACGCCGTTGTCCTGGAGGCGGATGCATGATGCGGATTCTCTTCTCCCTGGTCAAGGCCTTCCTGGTGGGCGGCGTCATCTGCATGATCGGCGAGGCGCTGGTGCTGAAAACCAGGCTGACCCCCGCGCGGATTCTGGTGGGATACATTGTGGCGGGGGTGATTCTCAGCGCGGTGGGGCTGTACGGCCCGCTGGCGGATTTCGCCGAGGCGGGGGCCACCATTCCGCTGACGGGCTTCGGTCACGCGCTGGTCACGGGCGTGAAGCGCGCGGTACAGGAGATCGGCTTCATGGGCGCGTTCACCGGCGGGCTGACCAGCACGGCCGCAGGCATTGCGGCCGCCGTGTTCTTCGGCACGCTTGCCGCGATGATCTTCAAGCCCCGCGCCAAGGAATAGCCCAACCCCAAGGGAACGCGGCAGCGGAAAAGGGTCAAGGGGCGATGCCCCTTGCCTTGGCAGCAGGGGCGGCGTTAACCCCTGCGCAGGGATGTCGCGGCAGCCCAGGCGCAACACAAAAGACAGGATCAAAAGGAACAGAGGAAGCCAGAGTTTCCAAGCAGGCGTCGAAGTCCGCCCGCGTCGGAAACGGCAGGTTCCGCGCACCGCAAAGGAACCCGCTCCCTGCAAAGGCCCCCCCACAAAGGCCCTCTCCGCGCCCCCATCCCCCCTCCGCGGCTCCGGATTTCCCGGGGCCTTTTCCCATGCCCGCCAGCATTACAGTTTGATGAGAGCGCCGCCTTATCCGCCGCGGCCCCTTGCATTTTTCTGTCTTTCACGGTACAATAGCTGTGATTGCCCCGTCATATCATCATTGTTCATTTTTTCATATTCACATTCCGGCGGGGGCGTCAAGGAGGTTTACTCATGGTGCAGAACTACGTCTTCATGACCGACAGCGACAGCGATCTCCCCTACGAGCTGAAGGTCCGATACGACATCCCGGTGGTATCCATGCCCTATACCCTGGAAGGCAAGGAATACTTCGACGACCTGGGCCAGACGCTGGATTCGAAGTCCTTCTTCGACAAGATGCGCGCGGGCGCCCAGCCCTCCACCTCGGCCCTGAACGAGACGATCTATCTGGAGTACTTCGAGCCCGTGCTGGCCGGGGGCAAGGATCTGCTGTTCGTGGCGTTTTCCAGCCAGCTCAGCGGCACCATCAACGCCGTCTACGCCGCCCGGGAGACGCTCCTGGCCAAATACCCGGAGCGGAAATTCACCGTGGTGGATACCCTGTCCATCTCCGGCCCCATGACCATCCTGATTCTCAAGGCCCATGAGCTGTACCGCGCGGGCAAATCCATGGACGAGGTCGCCGCCTGGCTGGAGGAAAACAAGCTCCGCGCCCAGGCCTGGTTCACCGTGGACGACCTGAAGTACCTCAAGCGCGGCGGACGCGTCTCCCCCGCCGTGGCCGCCATCGGCACCATGCTGGATCTCAAGCCCATCCTCACCGAAACCCTGGAGGGCAAGCTGGCCTCCGCCGACAAGGTCCGCGGCCGCCGCAAGGCCATGAACTACATCGTGGACAAGGCCGTGGAAAACGTGGCCGACCAGAAGGAGGCCGTGGGCATCATCCTCCACGCCGACGCCCTGGACGACGCGCAGAAGCTGCGGGACATGCTCGCCGCCAGGCTCCCCGACATGGAGCTGCGTATCGACAACGTGGGCCCGGTCATCGGCACCCACGCCGGCCCCGGCACCCTGGCCTTCTGCTTCCTGGGCAAGAAGCGTCCCCTGTAATCCACCGTCAATACCCTGCGCGTCGCCCGGACGGCCATCCCGTTCCGGGCGGCGCTTTCCATGGGAGGAAACATGCCGTGGACAAGCTGCTCTTCATCGGCTCCACCGTGGCGGACGTGGTGCTTCGCCTGCCCGCCCTGCCCCAGCCCGGGGACGACCTGCACGTGGAGCATCAGCAGGTGAGCCTGGGCGGCTGCGCCTTCAACGCCTTCCGGGCGGCGCAGGTGACGGGCGGCATCCCCTGCGTGCTGGCCAGCCCCGTGGGCACGGGCGTATGGGGCGAATGGGTGCATGAGGCTCTGCAGGCGCGCGGCATCGTCCCCGCCATCCCCCGGCCTGAGGAGCCCAACGGCTGCTGCTACTGCCTGGTGACCCCGGACGGCGAACGCTCCTTCCTGTGCGAGCACGGGGCGGAATACCGCTTCCTCCGGGCCTGGCTGGACGCGCTGCCGCAGGAGGTTTCCGCGGTCTACCTGTGCGGGCTGGAGGTGGAGGACGCCACCGGCGACACCCTGCTGGACTGGCTGGAGGACCGTCCGCCCCGGAGGCTGCTTTTCGCGCCGGGGCCGAGGCTGTGCCGCATTCCGCCCCGGAAGATGGCCCGCGTGCTGGCGATGCAGCCCCTCCTGCACCTCAGCGAGGTGGAGGCCGCCCAGTTCACCCGCGCCGACGACCCTGCCGAGGCCGCCGCGCTGCTTCGCCGCATCACCGGCGGGGACGTGGTGATCACCCTGGGCAGCCGGGGCGCCTATTGCCTGTCGGCGGAAGGCGGGGAGCTCATTCCCGGCTTCCCGGCCCGGGTGGTGGACACCATCGGCGCGGGGGACAGTCACGCCGGCGCGCTGATGGCCGCGCTGGCGGAGGGCCTTGCCCTGCCGGACGCCGTCCGGCGCGCCAACCGGGTCGCCGCCGCGGTGGTCAGCCAGGCCGGCGCGGAGCTGACCCCCGCTGTCTGGCGCAGGGTCTGCCGGGAGGCGCAGGAGCCCCGCTGACGCGGCAGAGCCGGGACGTCCGGCGCCGCCGGAGGAATCCGGCCCCTGCGCCTTCTGCCTCCTGCCCGGAATGATTATGCCAATGACAACCGAAAGGAATGATTCCCATGTCCGTTGCCCATGTACGCGACTACCTGACCCGGTTTGACGCCGCCGACCGCATCATCGAGTTCGAGGTGTCCAGCGCCACGGTGGAGCTGGCCGCCGCGGCCCTGAGCTGCGAGCCGGGACGCATCGCCAAGACGCTGTCCTTCATGGCGGGGGATACGCCGATGCTCATCGTCTTCGCCGGGGACGCGCGGATCGACAACCGCAAGTACAAGCAGCGCTTCGGCGTGAAGGCCACCATGATGAAGGCTGAGGAAATCGAGCGCTTCACGGGGCTGCACTTCGGGGGCGTGTGCCCCTTCGGCATCCCGGAGACGGTGGCCATCTACCTGGACGAGAGCCTGCGCCGCTTCGACCCGGTGTACCCCGCCGCGGGCAGCGACAACAGCGCCGTGCGGGTGTCCATCGACGAGCTGGAGCGCTTCTCCCGGGCCCGTGGCTGGGTCGACGTGAGCAAGCTGCCGGAATAATGTTCCCCCCGCAAACTCTCACCCTTTTCTAATCCATTCCGCCTTGGTCTCTCATCCTCCCTGTGCTATACTTTGGGCATAGGAGGTAAACAAACGATGCTGGATCTGCTGCTTCTCCCCTTTGAGCTGGTGTTCGACCTGATTGCCGCGGTGTTCCGCGTGATCGGCGGCGTGTTCTCCCTGGTGTTCGGGCTGCTGGGCGGGGTGCTCTCGCTGCTGGTCAGCCTGGGCGGCCTGATTCTGGTCGGCGGGCTGATCGCCCTGGCGCTGCAGCGGCGCAGGAATCGCCGCGCCCCGCAGGACGGCCCGCAGGAGGATTTCGTCAGCTTCTACGATCAGGACGGCCGGGTGGAATAATATTTATGCTGCCAGGCTTTCCGGGCCAATTGACGTGCCTGTCTCCATGCATTATAATATCAGCGGTGGCAACCGTTTCCAAATTCAAATGTATGGAGGCAGAACGATGTACAACAGCAATTACTACTACTCCGCCAGCGCCTACGAAGGCATGTCGGTCCTTTCCTCGGTGATTTCCCTGGCCGTCATGGTCATTTCCATCGTGGCCCTGTGGAAGATCCTGGTCAAGGCGAACGAGCCCGGCTGGAAGTGCCTGATCCCCTTGTACAACACCTACACGCTCTTCAAGATCTCCTGGAAGACCAACATGTTCTGGGTGATGCTGGGACTGGCCATCGGCGCGCCGTTGCTGGGCTCGCTGATGATCGCCATGGATCTCCTGGCCGCCTTTGCCGCGCTGCTGATGATTGCCGCTGTGATCGCCGCGATGGTCATCGTCATCATCATGAACGTCAAGCTGGCCAAGGCCTTTGGCCGTTCCGGCGCCTTCGCGGTGGGCCTGGTGCTGCTGGGCGTCATCTTCCAGTGCATCCTGGCCTTCGGCAGCGACAAGTACATCGGCCCGCAGGCGTAATGTACGCAGCATCCGGGAGCCTCCGCTCCCGCAGGGGGAAAGCCGCTGGGCTTCCCCCGTTTTTTTCTGTCCGGCTTGCGGGCGCAGGGGCGTCCGTGCTATCATATTGTAACCCCTGAAACGTGAAGGAAGGTGATTCCCGCCATGGAGGCCTACATCCCCAAGTGGCACCGGGAGCTGGAGCTGTTCAGCGCGGTCAAGCCCCTGATCATCCTGGAGGGCAACGTGCTGGATCAGTACCGTTACCCCGTCGCCGGCTCCCTCCCCGAGGACGAGCTGGTTCCCCTGCCCCGGTATCTCCAGGCGTTCCTGGAGGACAGCGGCTATCAGCAGGTGGTGTTCTACTCCAACCTGGTGGGCTTCATGAATCCCTACAAGCCCGCCATGGCCGAGCAGTTCGCCTACCTGAACGGGGGCGAGGTCAGCCAGGGCGCGATTCCCGCGGAGTTCAAGGGCAACAAGGCCGATACCGCCCCCAACATCATCCGCCGGGCCATGAGCCAGCAGAAGGCCGCCACCGCCATCGTCATGGAGCTGGCCAGCCACTACATCGTCACCCCCGAGCGGATGGATCAGCAGGACGTGAACAGCTTCAACCTGCTTATGCAGTCCGCCCTGTCCGCCGCCACCGTGCGCACCCCCCAGGGCCGGCGCCAGAACCTGCTGATCCTCCTGGTCAGCAAGCTCAACGACCTGCCTGTCTGGTTCTACCTGAACAACCCCGTGTGCAAGTCCATCGTCCTGGAGGCCCCCGACCGGGAGGAGCGCAAGCGGCTCATCAGCGGCAGCGCCTTCGCCAGCTTCTTTGACAGCACGGTGTACCGCACGGACATGCCCTACTACCGCGAGCATCCCGAGGAGCTGGAGAGGCTGCGGGAGAAGTTCGTGGGCCTGACCGAGGGCCTGACCTTCACCGAGCTGGACGCCATGCGCCGCCTGAGCAAGCAGGAGGCCACGCCCATCCGGGAGCTGTGCAGCATCGTGGACCTGTACAAGTACGGCATCCGGGAGAACCCCTGGGAGACGCTGTCCATGGACAGCCTGCGCACCGCCAAGGCTGACTTCGAGAAGCGCATCAAGGGCCAGGACGCGGCCCTCGAGCGGACGCTGGACGTGGTCAAGCGCGCCGTGACGGGCATGAACGGCCTGAGCTCCTCCTCCACCTCCAAGCCCAAGGGCGTGCTGTTCTTCGCCGGGCCCACCGGCACCGGCAAGACCGAGACCGCCAAGGCCCTGGCCGAGAAGCTCTTCGGCCATGAGGGAGCGTGCATCCGCTTCGACATGAGCGAGTACGCTCAGAGCCACGCCGATCAGAAGCTCCTGGGCGCGCCTCCCGGCTATGTGGGCTACGAGGCCGGGGGCCAGCTGACCAACGCGGTGAAGAAGAATCCCTTCGCCATCCTGCTCTTCGACGAGATCGAGAAGGCGCACCCCTCCATCTTCGACAAGTTCCTGCAGATTCTGGAGGACGGCCGCCTGACCGACGGCCAGGGCCACACCGTGTACTTCTCCGAGACGGTGATCATCTTCACCAGCAACCTGGGCATGTACGTCAAGGACGCCCTGGGCCAGCGGCATCAGAACGTCACCATGGACATGGACTTTGCCGAGGTGGAGAAGCGGCTGCGCCAGGCGGTCAGCGAGTACTTCAAGCTGGAGCTGGGCCGGCCGGAGATCCTCAACCGCATCGGCGAGAACATCGTCATTTTCGACTTTATCCGTCAGGAGGCCGGGGAAGCCATCCTCCGCAGCCAGGTGGACAAGATCATCCGCCGCATGGAGGAGCAGAAGGGCCTGCGCATCGCGATCGCCCCCGAGGCCTACGACCAGCTGCGCACCGCCGCCCTGGCCGACCTGTCCAACGGCGGCCGCGGCATCGGCAACCAGGTGGAGGCGCTGCTGATCAATCCCCTGGCCCGGTGGCTGTTCGACAACGGGATCATCGCGGACAAGCAGGTGCGCATCGACCGCTTCGACGTGACCGCCCGGCCTGCGGCGGTAGCCTGCCAGGTGGTCGGAGAGGAGGAGGAACCCCATGCCTGACAACCTCAACCGCAGCCTGAGCGGCATTGTGGACGACCTGTGGGGGGCGGCCGTCCCCCACCCCGCCGCCCGGGACGCCGCCGCTCCCGCCGCCCCGAAGGCGTCCGCCCCGTCCTTCCCGCCCTTCGAGCAGCTGTGGAAGGCCGTGGATGAAACCGTGGACTGGACGGGCGTCCTGGCCCACGACACCCCCAACGACGGCCTGACCTCCCCGGAAAGCTGGGCGCTGTACCGGCGGTATGCCGCGCGGGTGCTGGCCGGGGAGCCGGAAGCCTACCTGGCGGTGCTCAAGGCCGCCGATCCCCTCCGCGACCTGACCCCCTGGGCGGAAAAGCTGGACGTGGTCTGCCGGAACGCGGACAGCCTGCGTGTGACCGTGACCCTCCTGCCCGCCCTGCTGCAGAAGGAAGGCCGGCGGTATGCGGCGGGCATGTGCCTGCGGGCGGCGCGGGATCTGTTCGCGCTGCTGCCGGTGGTGCGGGTGGAGGCCGAGGCCGTGTGCGACGGCAAGCCTCTGATGCAGGTGCCCTTCGAGCGGTCGGAGCTGCAGAAGGTGCGCTTCGCCTTCGTGGATCCGGTGGCCTTCGTGACCCGTTGCGGGGGCACCTTCGCCGACGGCGGGGAGCCGGCCTGACCGCCGGGCGGATATCCCGCCTGCCCCGCGCGCCCGGGGACTGTCACGGCGCATGCTGAATCTGTCCGTACGCGGCCTGCCGCAGGGATATCGCCTGCTGCGGGCCGCTTGTCCGTCCCGCGGCTTTTCTCCCCGCCCATCCGGATTTCCCTCTTGACAGGAGTCCTCTGTCCGCTATAATCCTATTAATCATATAGGCTAAATAGGCAATGAAGGAAAGAGTACCCCGCCAGGCGGTCGTCAGAGAGGCTCCGGACGGTGCAAGGAGCCGGCAGGCAGCGGGGGAACATGGCTCCGGAGCCGTCGGCCGAGGGAATCCCCAAGGCCGGACGGGTCGGCCCGTTACAGCCGGCAGGCATTGACAGATGCCGTTGAGGCCGGAGGAATCCGGCAAAGGGAAGTGGTACCACGGGCTGACACGCTCGTCTTTCATGATGGAAAGACGGGCGTTTTTTTCAGGGCAGATTGATGCGTCAGGAGGACACGCGCGATGAGCTATCGTTTCGACACCCGGTGCGTTCACGGCACGCCGGAGCGCGCCTACGAGGACGGAGTGCGCTCCGTCAGCTTCCCCATCTACCAGTCGGCCACCTTCGCCCACACCAGGATCGAGCATGGCCAGTTCAACTACACCCGCCAGGACAACCCCACCCGTCTGCATCTGGAGGAAACCGTCGCCGCGCTGGAGGAGGGCCATGACGCGGCAGCCTTCGCATCGGGGATGGCGGCCATCTCGGCGGTGTTCGAGCTGTTCCGGCCGGGGGATCACGTCATCTGCGGCGAGGATCTCTACGGCGGCACCACCCGCCTGTTCCGCAACATCAGCGCGAAAAACGGCCTGGAGGTTTCCTTCACCGACACCACGGATCCTGCGAAGGTGCGCGCCGCCCTGCGTCCCGCCACCCGGGCCGTGTATATCGAGACCCCCAGCAACCCCATGATGAACGTCACCGACATCCGCGCCTGCGCCGCCATCGCCCATGAGGCCGGCGCCCTGCTGATTGTGGACAACACCTTCCTCTCCCCGGCCTTCCAGCAGCCGCTGACCCTGGGGGCTGATCTGGTGGTGCACAGCGGCAGCAAGTACCTCGCCGGGCACAACGACGTGATCTGCGGCTTTGTGGTGACCTCCACCGCCGCCCTGAGCGACGCCGTCCGGCTCATCGGCAAGACCACCGGCGGCATGCTGGCGCCCTTCGACAGCTGGCTGGTGATGCGGGGCATCAAGACCCTCGCCCTGCGCATGGAGCGCGTGCAGCAAAGCGCGCTGACCCTGGCCCGGGCGCTCCGGGAGAATCCCCATGTGACGGAGGTGCTCTGCGTAGGGCTGCCGGAGCATCCCGGCTATGCCGTCAACCGCGGGCAGGCCAGCGGCAGCGGGGGGATGCTGTCCTTCCGCGTGGACAGCCCCGAAACCGCCCGGCGGGTGCTGACGGGGGTGAAGCTCATCACCTTCGCCGAAAGCCTGGGCGGCACGGAGAGCCTGATCACCTACCCCCTGACCCAGACCCACAGCGACGTGCCGGAGGACATGCGGCTCCGGCTGGGCATCACGGACACGCTGCTGCGGCTGTCCGTGGGCATCGAGGATGTGAACGACCTGCTGGCCGACCTGAACCAGGCACTGGGGGACTGAGCATGCGCTACGACTTCGATCACGGCCCCGACCGCCGGGGCACCTGCTGCCTGAAGTACGACTTTGCCATCGAGCGGGGCAAGCCCGCGGACGTGCTGCCCCTGTGGGTGGCGGACATGGACTTCCCCGCCCCGGCGCCGGTACTGGCGACCATCCATGCCCTGGCGGATCACGGCATCTTCGGCTACACGGACACCAAGCCCGCCTACGACGCGGCAGTGTGCGGATGGTTCCGCCGCCGCTTCGGCTGGGACGCCCGCCCCGAATGGCTGGTGAAGACCCCCGGCGTGGTATTCGCCCTGGCCATGGCGGTGCGCGCGCTGACCCGCCCGGGCGACGCGGTGGTGATCCAGCCGCCGGTGTACTACCCCTTCTGCGAGGTGATCCGGGACAACGGGCGGATCGTCGCGGAGAATCCCCTGCGCCTCGGGGACGGCCGCTACGCCATGGACTTCGGCCAGCTGGAGGAGGTCATCGCCGCCACCGGCGCGCGAGTGCTGCTCCTGTGCAGCCCCCACAATCCCGTGGGCCGGGTCTGGACGCGGGACGAGCTGGCCCGGCTGGGGGATATCTGCCATCGGCACGGGGTGTACGTGGTGTCGGACGAGATCCACTGCGACTTCGCCTTCCCGGAGCATTCGCACACGGCGTTCCCCCTGGCCGCGCCGGCGCTGGCGGATCGCTGCATCGTCTGCACCGCCCCCAGCAAAACCTTCAACCTGGCGGGGCTGCAGGTGTCCAACATCTTCATCCCCGACGCGGAGATCCGCCGCCGCTTCCGCCATGAGATCGACGCCTGCGGCTATTCCCAGCTCAACGCCGTGGGCCTTGCCGCCTGCCGGACGGCCTACGAGCAGGGCGAGGAATGGCTCGCCCAGTGCCAGGCCTATCTGCGGGAGAACCTCCGCTTCTTCCGGGAGGAGCTGGCCCGGCGGCTGCCCCGGCTGCGCCTGATCGAGCCGGAGGGCACCTACTTCGCCTGGGTGGACTGCTCGGGCCTGGGCCTGAGCCGGGACGCGCTGAACGACCTGATCCTCCGCCGGGCGGGGCTGTGGCTGGACGCGGGACACATCTTCGGCCAGGACAGCGGCCAGTTCCAGCGATTCGTGCTGGCCTGTCCCCGCGATACCCTGCGCCAGGCCCTCGACCGGCTGGAGGAGGCCGTCCGCACCCTGCCGGCATGACCCGCCGCTTCCACGAAAAAACGCCCTCCGGCATCCCGCGTCAGGGAAACCGGAGGGCGTTCCTTGTATAGGGGGCTGGCTGTCCGCGTCAGCCCTTGCGGATTCTGGCGGCGAAGAAGCCCTCGTGCATATCGTCCGGGCAGACGCAGATCACCCCCGGGATCTCCGTGGGCAGCAGGGGCAGATGCTTCGTCATCTCATGCTCGATGGGCACCACCGTGGCGCCCGCGGCCTTCAGGCACTTCTTCAGCACGCCCTCGTTTTCCATGCGCAGGACGGAGCAGGTGGAGTAGACCATCTCCCGTCCCCTGCCCAGAAGCCGCAGGGCCTTTTGCAGCATGGCCGTCTGGGTGGCGACGGTTCTGTTCAGCCAGTCCCGGGTCATGCGGCGGGGCGGCACGCCTTCCAGCAGCTGCACCGTGCCGCTGCCCGAGCAGGGCGCGTCCAGGAGAATCCTGTTGAAGGAGAAGAAATCGTCCAGATGCCTTGCGTCCTCCTGCATCACATTGACCTTGCTGGCCCCCTGCCGCTCCAGGTTGAAGCGCAGGCGGTCGGCGCGGATGGCGTTCTTCTCGCAGGCGGTGATCAGCGCCCTGCCGCCGGACAGCGCGGCGATCTGGGTGGTCTTGCCGCCAGGGGCCGCCGCCATATCCAGAATGGTTTCCCCGGGCTGGGGGTTCATCAGCAGCGGCGGAATCATGGAGGACAGGCTCTGCAGGTACACCTCGCCCCGTTCGTAGAGGGGCAGGGCTTCCACCGCGTCCTCCCGCACCTCCGCAAGCACCAGCGCGTCCTGGTACCAGGGCACCTCCTGCCAGACGATGCCCGCCTCATCCAGCTGACGGCATACCTGCGCCTTCTCCGCCCGCAGGGTGTTCACCCGCAGCGTCACCGGGCGGCGGACCCTGTACCCCGCGATGATGCGCTCCGCCGTTTCCTCCCCGTACTGCTCCCGGAGCAGCGCGGACAGCGTGTCCGGCAGGGGCGGCAGCATGGTCATGGTCATTCCTCCTTCAGGCCCAGGAATTCCCACAAAAGGGCCTTGTTCTGCTTCAGATTGGGCACGATCACCCACATGCCGTCGATGGTGCGGGTGGAATACATGCCCTGTTTGGGAATGGTCAGCGTTTCGAAGGTGGCGTTCTTGCAGCGGATGGCCAGGGGAATCAGCGTCACGGCGTCGGCGGGGGTCAGGTCGGTTTTGAAGGCGTCCAGGTTCTCCAGCACCAGGGCGGTGATGGACGCCAGGTCGAGGGTCATGACCTTGCGGTAGGCCGCCTCGATCACCTTGCGCTGCCGGGCGGTGCGCTGGGTATCGCCGTCGATCTTGCGGATCCGGCTGAAGCACAGGGCCTGCTTGCCCGTCAGATGCACCAGCCCCGATTCCTGCAGCAGCTGATCCTCCTCCGGATCGCCGATCTTCTCGTTGTAGAAGCGCAGGATGCTGTTGACCTGGGTGCGCTCCTTCTCGCTGACCTCCACGTCGATGCCGCCGATGGCGTCCACGACCTTCACCAGCCGCTCGAAGTTGACCTCCAGATACGCGTCGGCCGTCACGCCGAAGTTGCTCTCCAGCGTGCGGCGCAGCAGCGCTTCCCCGCCCCAGGAGTAGCTGGCGTTGATGCGGTTGCTCCCCTTGCCCGGGATGGCCACATACATGTCCCGCAGGAAGGATACCACCCGGATGGTCTTGCTGTCGGCGTCCACCTGCACGAGCATGGTGGTGTCGCTGCGGCCGCGGGTGGTGTCGGTGTAGGCGTCGCTGCCGATGAGCAGGAGCGTGAACACGTCCCGATCCGCCGTGTCCAGATCATCGGGCAGCACGGCGAAGGCGGAGGCGTCCGTTTCGCCCTCCTCCGGCAGCTCCGCCATGCGCTCCAGCAGCTCCTCGCCGGTGAGGAGCACCATATCGTCCGCCGATTCGTCCGGCTGGGGAATGTAGCCCTCCGCCAGGGCGGACGCCGTCAACAGCAGGCACAGGAGCAGGGGCAGCAGACGCTTGAGCATGGCAGTTCCTTTCTTACGCATGGTAGTAGTCCACGTCGAAATGAATCACGCAGTTGTGGCAGGGGTCGATGCGCCTGGCTTCCTCGCAGATGTCCCGCTCGAGGGCCTTCACGTCCTTGTAGCCCGGAGGCACCACCACGTCGAAGACCAGGTTGATCTGCCGGGCGCCGGGGACGCGGCGCAGATCGTGCAGCATCAGGCCCTCGTCGCGGCCCTTGAGGTACTCGCTCAGCAGCGCGGCCACCCGGTCGGTCTCCGGGTCGCCGGAGACGATGGGATCCATGTGGATGCAGATGGGAATGTTCAGCTCCCGGCTGATTTCCCGCTCGGCCTGGTCGATCATCTCGTGCAGCTCCAGGAGGTTGCCGTCGGCGGGCACCTCCGCGTGGACGGAGGCCACGCAGCGGCCCGGGCCGTAGTCGTGGAGAATCAGGTCGTGGGTACCCAGGATCTTGTCGTACTTCATCAGCATGTCGATGATCCGCCGGCCCAGCTCCTTGTCGGGCTTGCCGCCCATGAGGCTGTCGATGGTGTCCTTGCACACGCCGAAGCCCGCCTTGAGCACCAGCGCCGCCACGATCACGCCCATCACGCCGTCCACCGGGAAGGCCGTGAACACGCCGATGACCATGCTCAGCGCCACGGCGGAGGTGGCCAGCACGTCGGAGAGGGAATCCTTGGCCGCCGCCAGAAGGGTGGAGGCGTCAATCTTTTTGCCCACGTGGGTGTAGAAGAAGTACAGCCATACCTTCATCAGAATGCTGAAGAGCATCAGCAGCAGCGGCACCCAGCCGAACACCGGCCGCACGGGATGCAGGATGCTGTCCGCGCCGGAGAGCAGCAGCTCCACGCCCATGATCAGGATCAGCACGCCCACCCCCAGCGCGCCCAGGTATTCCATGCGGCCGTGGCCGAAGGGATGCTCCCTGTCCACGGGCTTCTGGGCCAGGCGGATGGTCACCAGGGATATGATGCTGCCCCCCGCGTCGGAGAGGTTGTTGGCCGCGTCCGCCGTCACCGCCACCGAGCCGGTGAACGTGCCCACCAGGAATTTCACCACGGACAGCATCACATTCACCGTGATGCCCACCACCGAGCCCAGCGTGCCGTACTGTCCCCGCACCCGCTGGTCGGAGGTATTCTCCGGCTCGCGGATGAATCGGCGGATGATCCACTTGATCATGCCTGAAAGCCTCCTTCATCGCCGCACTGCGGCATTCCGTTTTCCGCCCACTGCGCCGCGGCCCGCAAAAGCGCGTCCCGGTCGTTGGGCAATGTATCCTCCATCACCCGGTCCAGCAGGAAGCGCAGGCAATCGCCCACCGCCCTGCCGCCGGGAATCCCCGCCGCCGCAAGGTCGCTGCCCCGCACGGCCAGCTGCCGCAGCGTCACGCAGGGATCCGTCGCCAGCAGATCGTCCAGCGCCGCCAGCAGCGCCCGCGCCCGGGCGTCGATTTCCTCCGGCGGGCGCACGCCCTTGCCCCGCTCGTCCGCCCGCTGCACCTCGATCAGCTGGCGAAGGGCGTCCTCCCCCATGTCGTGCAGGCAGCGGCGCAGTACATTGGCGCTGCCGGACAGGGGCATGTCGTGCCGCGCCACCAGCGTCAGCACCCGGTCGCGGGTCGCGTTGTCCACCCGCAGGAAGGTCATCGCCTCCCTGGCGATGGCCACGGACACTTTCTGATGGCCGAAGGCATGCCCCCGGCCCGTCTCGTCCAGGGTGAAGCAGGCGGGCTTGCCGCTGTCATGCAGGAGCATGGTCCAGCGCAGCGCTTCCACCGGCGCGACCGCCCCCACCGCGCGGATGGTGTGCTCCCACACGTCGTAGCGGTGATAGGGCGTGTGCTGCTCGAAGCCCGCCATGGGCCGCAGCGCCGGCAGCACCTCCATGATCACGTCGGCAAAGTCCCGCAGAATGGCCTCCGCGCCCCTGCCGCACAGGAGCTTCCCCATTTCCGCCCGGATGCGCTCCGCCGCCACCCCGTGGAGCGTGCCCTTCAGGCTATGCACGGCCCGGGCGGTCCGTTCCTCCAGGGCGAAGCCGTACACCGACGCGAACCTCAGCGCCCGCAGAATCCGCAGCGCGTCCTCGCCAAAGCGCTTCTCCGGCTCCCCCACGCAGCGGATGATCCCCGCCGCCAGATCCTCCCGGCCATGGAAGGCGTCCACCAGCCCCGTGGCCGGATGATACGCCATGGCGTTGATGGTGAAGTCCCGCCGGGCCAGATCCTCCCGCACGTCCGCCACAAACGCCACCGTGTCGGGATGCCGGTGATCCGTGTACGCCCCGTCCACGCGGAAGGTGGTCACCTCGTAGGGCACGTGCTCCACCACCACCGTGAGGGTGCCGTGCTTCAGGCCCGTCTCCACCACGTGGCAGCCGGCGAATACCCGCTGCATCGCATCGGGCGTGGCGGCGGTGCAAACATCCCAGTCCTTGGGCGCAACCCCCAGCAGCGCGTCCCGCACGCAGCCCCCCACCACATAGGCCGGGTACCCCGCGCGCGTGAGCCTGTCCACCACAAAGGCCGCGCCCTTGGGCAGCTGAATCATCCTCCCGCCTCCTTCGTCAGACATTAGGTACTATTATAATGGAACATCCCCCCGCAGGCAAGAGCCTTCACGGCAGGAATCGTCATCAAATTGTCAGAAAAAATTTCAGATTCGCGGCGAAAAGACATTTACTTTTTCCCCGAGGTGTGATAAACTTTAGTAGTTAGCCTGAAGGTCGGGTGGTGGGCGGCTGCATACGCCCCAGGGCGTGTGTTCCATCGTCCGGCCGATACGTCTTCTAACGTTCCACGCTGTCCATCCGCACCTTCCATAGCGGACGGAGAGCGTTGCCGCGCGTTCGCATCACCGGACGCGGGCGAAAAGGTTGCGCTTCCGCCGGGGCTCCGGGGTGGGTTGCCCCTGAGATGCCGGAACGGAGACGCGTCTTTGCAAGGCGGTCAGCGGACTGCCACAGAACATACGGAGGTGTTTTACACACATGGCACGCATTGCGGGCGTAGACCTGCCCAGAGAAAAGCGCGTTGAGGTCGGCCTGACCTACATCTACGGCATCGGCCTGACGACCTCCCAGAAGATGCTCGCGGAAGTCGGCATCAACCCCGACACCCGAGTCAAGGATCTCTCCGAGAGCGACATCAGCAAGCTGCGCGATTACATCGAGCATCACCTGAAGGTCGAGGGCGACCTGCGTCGTGAAGTTTCCCTGAACATCAAGCGCCTGATGGAAATCGGCTGCTATCGCGGCGTGCGTCATCGCCGCGGCCTGCCCGTCCGCGGTCAGAATACCAAGCAGAACGCTCGCACCCGTAAGGGCCCGAAGAAGACCATTGCCGGCAAGAAGAAGGCCACCAAGTAAGGGCCGCTTAGCCTGATGGCAAGTGAAGATTGAACCGGAGGGATGAATTCACATGGCACCCAAGCAATCCAAGCTGAAGAAGGTTGTGCGCAAGCGCAAGGAGCGCAAGCTGGTCGAGCGCGGCGCGGCTCATATCCGCTCTTCTTTCAATAATACCATCGTCACCATCACCGATACGCAGGGCAATGCGCTGTCCTGGGCCAGCGCTGGCGGCCTGGGCTTCCGCGGCTCCAAGAAGAGCACGCCCTTCGCCGCTCAGATGGCCGCCGAGACCGCCGCGAAGGCCGCCATGGAGTACGGCCTGAAGACCGTCGAGGTGTACGTCAAGGGCCCCGGCTCCGGACGTGAAGCCGCCATCCGTTCCCTGCAGGCTGCCGGCCTGGATGTGAACATGATCAAGGACGTGACGCCCATCCCCCACAATGGCTGCCGTCCGCCCAAGCGCCGTCGCGTGTAAGGTAACGAAGGAGGACTACGAAACATGGCTATCAACAAGCAGCCTATCGCCCGGAAGTGCCGCGCGTTCGACATTTCTCCGGCGGTCATGGGCTATGGCAACAAGAAGTCTACCCGCAACCCCGGCGGCACCCGCCGCAAGAAGGTTTCTGAGTACGGCGCGCAGCTGAAGGAAAAGCAGAAGGTCAAGTTCGTCTACGGCGTGCTGGAAAAGCAGTTCCACAAGTATTATCTGAAGGCCACCAACATGAAGGGCGTCACCGGCGACAACATGCTCCAGCTGCTGGAGCGCCGCCTGGACAACGTGGTGTATCGCCTTGGCCTGGCCAAGACCCGCCGCATGGCCCGTCAGGTGGTTGTGCACGGCCACATCCGCGTCAACGGCCAGAAGGTGGACATCCCCTCCTACTCCGTGAAGGTGGGCGACGTGATCACCCTGCGTCCCCGCTCCGCTGAGAGCGAGCTGTTCAAGCCCCTGCGCGAGGGCACCACGGTGGTCACCCCCAAGTGGCTGACCTTCGACGCCCCCAACCTGACCGGTACCGTCAACGCTCTGCCCGCTCGCGAGGATATCGACTTCGAGCTGCAGGAGAACATGATCGTCGAGTTCTACTCCCGTTAAGTTGAAGGGCGCGGCGGGGCGCGGTGAGCATCGCCGCCTCCCCAACGCACGGCCCTTCACCCAGGAAATGAAAGAGGAGGGTAAACGGAATGATCGTAGAAATCGAAAAGGCACGCATCGAGTGTGTGGAGGTCGGCCAGAACAACTGCTACGGCAAGTTTGTTGTGGAACCCCTGGAGCGTGGCTTCGGTCACACGCTGGGCAACTCTCTGCGCCGGGTGCTGCTGTCCTCCCTCCCTGGGGTGGCGGTCTCTTCTGTGCACATCGAAGGTGTGCAGCATGAGTTTTCGACTGTTCCCGGCGTGAAGGAGGACGTGACCGAGATCATCCTCAACCTGAAGGGACTGGCCGTGAAAATGTATACGGACAACCCCAAGCAGGTCACCATTGACGTCCAGGGCCCCTGCGAGCTGAAGGCCGGCGACATCAAGGTGGATGACGAGGTTGAGATTGTCAATCCCGACATGCACATCGCGACCCTGAACGAGGACGCTCACCTGCAGATGCAGCTGACGCTGGAAAAGGGCCGCGGCTATGTCAGCGCTGACAAAAACAAGAATTCTTCCATGCCCATCGGCGTCATCGCGATCGACAGTATCTTCACCCCCATCCGGAAGGTGAACTACACCGTGGCGGACACCCGCGTGGGCAACACCACCGACTATGACCGGCTGACGCTGGAAATCTGGACCAACGGCACCCTGAAGCCTGAAGAGGCCATCAGCGGCGCGGCGAAGATTCTCAGCGAGCATCTGAGCCTGTTCGTGAGCCTCACGGATCAGGTGATGCCCGTGAGCATGGTGCAGCCCGAGGACGACAAGAAGGAAAAGGTCCTCGAGATGACCATCGAGGAGCTGGACCTGTCGGTGCGTGCATACAACTGCCTGAAGCGCGCAGGCATCAACAGCGTGGCTGAGCTGGTGCAGCGCAATCAGGAGGACATGATGAAGGTTCGCAACCTGGGCCGGAAGAGCCTGGAGGAAGTCGAGCAGAAGCTGGAAGCTCTGGGTCTCGGCCTGCGACCCAACGAAGAGTAATCAAGCCTATTAGGACGGGGCTGCGAAGGTTCCCGGGGGAAGGCGAACCCCTGGCGCGCCACAGGCGCGAAGCCCTCATCGCCCGTGAAGGAGGAAATATCCCATGGCATACCAACGCAAGCTGGGTCGCACTGCCGACCAGCGTAAGGCGCTGCTGCGCGGCCTGGTGACCGACCTGATCTGGTACGGCCGCATCGAGACCACCGAGGCCAAGGCCAAGGAAGTCCGCCGCATCGCCGACCGTATGATCACCCTGGCGGTCAAGGAATGCGAGAACACCGTGTCCGTCACCAAGGAAACCCACAATGAGAAGGGTCAGCTGGTTACCCTTGAGGTGACCAACGATGCGCCCTCCAAGCTGCATGCCCGCCGTCTGATGATGGCCTACCTGTATGACCTGCAGGAGCAGAAGCAGAAGGACGAGTCCAAGTCTGAGTACAAGGAGCGCACCAAGGACAACAAGCATCCTGTGGTGGAGAAGCTCTTCCGCGAGATCGGCCCCAAGTACAAGGCCCGCAACGCTGAGAAGAACTGCTCCGGCGGCTACACCCGCATCTACAAGCTGGGACCCCGTCGCGGCGACGCTGCCGAGATGGTCGTTCTGGAGCTTGTCTGATTCCCTGACATCATCCGCACACACAAAGCAAAGCACAAAGGCCCATCCTCTCCGCACAAGAGGGTGGGCTTTTTCTTTGCCGATGCGCCGGGAAACATTTCCCGCGCGAACGTCTTGACAGACCCATGCGGATATGCTATGCTTGTCGCATCTTATGGATCGAAAGGAGCGATGCTGTGTGAAGGTTTTTGACATGATGGCTGACCGCAGTGTGGCTCCCGGCACGCTGAAATAACGGAGGCGTCCTTTCTTTGCATGTTTTCCCGGGAGCGCACAACGTCCCGGGCATTTTTATGCCCTTTTGATGAGAAAAGGAGCATTGCATTGACGTACACCGGTATCGTACTCACCCAGTCCCACAGCCTGTACACCGTTTGCCTGGCCGAGGATCACACCCGGCTGCTGACCGCCCGCGTATCGGGCAAAATGATGCATTCGACCGCCTCCCCCGCCGACTACCCCGCCGTGGGCGACCGGGCCATCCTTGCCTGGGACGGCCAGGCGGACAACGCCGTCATCCAGGGGCTGGAGGAACGCCGCAGCGCCCTGGGCCGCGTGGGCGACCCCACCACCGGCGAGCGGCAGATCATCGCCGCCAACCTGGACGTGCTGCTGATGTGCATGTCCCTGAACCAGAACTACAGCCTGGGCCGGGCGGAACGGTACATCGCCGCGGCGCTGGCGGGCGGCGTGACGCCCATCATCGTGCTGACGAAGGCCGACCTGTCCCCCGCCGCCAAGGCGCGCCTCCGGGAGACGGAGCTGGCCTTCCCCCACGTCCGTGTGCTGCTGAACAGCCGCCCCGACATGCCCGCCGTGCAGGCCATCCGCGACCTGCTGGCCCGGGGCAAGACCATCGCCTTCGCGGGCTCCTCGGGCGTGGGCAAGTCCACGCTGGTCAACGCCGTGCTGGGCAGGGAGGCCATGGACACCTCCGCCATCCGCGAGGCCGACGGCAAGGGCCGGCACACCACCACCCACCGGGAGCTGCTGTTCCCGGACTGCGGCGGGGCCATCATCGACACCCCCGGCATGCGTGCCTTCGCCCTGGACGACGCGGCGGTGGACAGAACCTTCACCAGCATCGCGGACTTCGCGGGGATGTGCCGCTTCTCCGACTGCACCCACACCCACGAGCCGGGCTGCGCTGTACGCCGCGCCGTGGAGGAGGGCGAGCTTTACCCGGAGCAGCTGAACCGCTACCTTCAGCTGAAGAAGGAGGAGCAGCGCCGCAAAAACTGGCAGAAGTTCCAGCACCGCACCCGTTAACGCCCCCCTGCCTGATCGCGCCGGCGAAAGCGGATCAAGGGGTGATGCCCCTTGCGGGGTTTGTGGCGAAACCCCAGACAGGTCCGGGCGGCAGCCCGCGCAGCACACCCCAAGCACAGCAAAGGGAACGGCTCCATCCGGAACCGTTCCCTTTGTGCTGTCAGGCTGCCCCCGTCACGGAGTCAGGTTGTGCTTCCCCGCGCTGTGCTGCGCCTGGTAGAGGGCTTCCTCCCGCTCGGCCAGCGCCGTCATCTGCCCGTAGGCCTCCTCTACCACACGGTCGCGCTCAGCCATGGGATCGTTGTCAGGATCGTAGACAATCTCCGTGCCGAAGCTCAGGGTGCGCAGCCCCTTGTGGGCATACATGGGCAGGAAGCGGCAGCGCTTCCCCGTGCGGTTGTAGTACACCTGCGCCAGCATCACGAAGCCCCGGTACAATTCGCCCATGCCGCCGTGCTCATAGCCGGGATGATCCCGGTCGGCATCGGGATTCTCCGGGAAAATCAGAATGTTGTCCCCCGCCTGCAGCGCCTCCACCGAGGTGCGGAAGGTGGTCATCAGCTCCCGGGGCTTGTTGCGGAAAACAGGAATGCATTCCAGCTGATTCATCCCCCAGATGGAGATGGGCCCCAGCAGCCGGGCGATGGGCCAGCGCAGGGGGCCGAGCCACGTGGCCGGGCCGAGGGTGTACTTGTACACATAGGCGCTGACCTCCTCCTTGCTGATGGCCATCTCGCTGATGACCCAGGGGCGCACGGGCACCGGCATGCACAGCATGCTGGCCACCGGCCCGTAGATCTCCCCGTGATTGCAGAGGAAGACGATGGGATTGTTCACGTCGGGGACGATGTTCTCCGCCCCCTTCAGCTCGTGGCGGAAAAGCGGCCGCAGCACCGCCATGATCATCCGCGTGCCAAAGGGCTGACGATGGGGCTTGACCACCACGCTGTGCAGCTGCTTCTCAAGGGCGGGATTGTCGCCGCCCTCCTCCTTCAGGCGAAGGAACCGGGCCAGCTTGTCCAGCCAGCGGTTGGTCAGCGGAAAGCGCAATACCGACAGCAGCGCCGCCAGCACCGTCAGCAGGGCCGGCAGCACCATGATCGGCTGAAAGCTCGCCGCCAGCTGCCGTGCGTCCGGCGGCAGCTTCTGCCCGCCGATGAAGCACAGCACCGTCAGCGCGGCCAGGGCCAGCATTTCCCCCAGGAGCGTGGCCAGCCGCTGCTGCGCCGCCCGCAGAGGCCCGTAGCCCGCCGTCTCGCCCCCGGCGGTGAACTGCGCCACCTGCACCATGGCGTCCTCCATGCGGGCCAGACAGGCCAGACACAGGCCGCCGCCCGCCGAACACATGGCCAGGAACACATACACGCTGACCATCCGCACTTCCTCGCCGCCCAGCGTCCGGGCGAAGAGAATCAGCGCGTACAGCCACAGGAACAGGCCGATCAGCAGCAGGTTGGTGGGATCCGCCCGGCGGCGCTTCTCCCGCCAGCGCAGCAGCGTCTCCGCCGCCTCCCGGCTGATGAGCATGGTGGCCACCGCCAGAATCATCCGGCGCAGCAGCTGCTCCGCCGTCACCGCCAGGAACGTGTGCATGACCATCAGCGTCATCACCAGCGCCGCGAGAATCAGCGTGGACAGCGTCTCATAGGTTTGATAGGCGTTGGCCCCGCGCAGCGTCTCGCCCATCTGCCGGGCCTGCTCCGCCTCCAGGGGCGGCATGGGCCGCAGGGCCGCGCTGTCCTTGAGCATGCCGTAGCACTCCATCGCGCTGCACAGGGCGTAGCCCGCCAGCATCTGCCAGGCCTCCGTGCCCCCCAGGTTGTACAGGAAGGAGGCCGCCATCACCGCCAGCATCGTCAGCTGCACCACCGCCAGCCACAGCGCCATCCGCCGGGCCGGCAGCCTGCCGGTCTGGTTCATGCGGATCAGCCGCCGGCATGCCTCGCCGCGGAGCATCATCAGCAGCACCAGGGCAAAGACCATCCACATCCGCGGGCTGTCGATGGCGATGGGATAGAGCACCACCACGCACAGGCTGATGACCAGCAGCAGCACCAGCAGCGCCGTCTGCCACCGGCGGGCCGCCTTGGGCAGCAGACTCCCCGCCTGCCCCGCGTAGGTCGTCAGATACACCGCCGCCACCTGTCCGCACATGTACAGCGCGCCGCCGAAAATCGGCAGCGCCACCAGAATGCTGGAGGCCAGCATGCAGTAGAGATAGTCATACAGGCCGTGCAGCGACGTCATGGAAAAGCCGGCATTCCGGCTCCTTTTCTCCTTCACAGCGAATCCTCCCGAGCAAGAAGCGTACGCAATGATTGTACCACATCTGCCCAAATGGCACAATACGCGCGTATTTTACAGTTTATTCACGTTTGCCCGGAAACCCTGCAATTTCGGACAAAAATGGCGACATGGTGGTCTTCGGGAAGCGGCGGATGCACAATCAGCCCTTGACCTGCGCCGGATTTTGAAGGATAATAGTAGATACAGAATGCTATGCCCGAAAAAGGAGGATTCCACCTTGTACACCGAACAAGACCTGAATGCCATCAAAGCCCAGCAGAAAAAGCGCTGGCTGGTGCTGGGCATCCCCGGCACGCTGCTGCTCATCGGCCTGATCATCTCCCTGGTGGTCCGCATCGAGTGGCTGACCACGCTGCTGACCGTGATGATCGGCGCGCTGCTTATCGCCGGATACGACCTGTTCATCCGCCCGCTGCACCGGTATCAGAAGTTCCTGCAGGAAGCGCTGCACGGCCGCGTCCGGGAGACGGAGTGCTTCTACCAGTCCATCACCCCCGACGCCGAGCCAGTGGAAGGCGTTATGTGCCGCACGGTCACCGTCATCGACCACGACCATGACGACAACGACAAGCCCTATGAGCGCATTTTCTATTACGACGTGCTCAAGCCCTTCCCCGAGCTGACTCCCGGACAGAAGCTGCACGTGGTCTTCCACGACCGCGCGGTGGTGTCCATGGAGGCCATCTGATTCCCGATGGCAGAAAGGAGCCCTGTGCCATGGCGGAAATTGTGCTGGTCTGCGTCACCGGGCAGAAATCCAGCGCCCGGCTGATCCACAAGGGCGCGGAAATCGCCCGTGAGCATGGCGCGGCCCTGTTGGTGCTGTCCGTGTCCGGCAGCGGACTGAACACCCTGACCAATCCCGCGGTGGCGGAGGCCCTGGACGAGCTGTACCGGCTCTCCTGCGAGGTGGGGGCGGAGATGACCATGCTCCACGCCCATGACGCCCACAAGGCCATCTGCGCCTTCTGCCGTGAGCGGCGCGTGACCCGTCTGGTGCTGGGTCAGGCCCGGGACGGCAGCAGCGCCTTTGTGGCCGGGCTCATGCGCGCGCTGCCCCAGGTGGCCTTCACCATCGAGCCGGCGTGAGCAATTCTCATCCAATTCTCATCCGGAGCCTGTAACAAATTCGGCCTTTCATCCGTCTGTATAGGTGGTATCCTATTGATGATGTAAAGGAGAATGTCTCTTGCTGAAACGCATACTGTCCCTGCTGGCTGCGCTGTGCCTGCTGTGCAGTGCCGCCCTGGCGGAGGACATGCCGGCCGAACCGACCGACGCCATTACCCTGGACAATGCCCCCACCGCCATGGCCGCGCTGAACGACCATCTGTATATCGCTGCCTACACCAGCATGGGCAATGGCCTGCTCCGCCAGACGGAGGAGGGCTGGCTGTCCGTGCTGGATTTCGGTGCGCTGAACAGCGAGATATCCATGCTGACCGTCCATGACGGCACGCTGTACATGCTGCTGCGCTCCTACATCAGCGATGTCGATGCGTCCCCCTACGCCGTCTACACCGCCCGGGAGGACGACAGCGGGAACCTTGCCGCGCCCGTCAAAGCCCTTGACGTGGATCTGGGCCTGGACGAGGACTGCTGGCCCCAGTTCTACGGCATGGCCTGCGACGGGGAGTACCTCTACGTGCTGCTCTTCGACTACGAAACCACCATGGACTGGGGCAACAACCAGCTGATAAAGGTCAGCCTGGCGGACGGCTCCTTCACCCGCCTGACCCAGGACTACCTCTGCGGCCTGGCCATGACCCCCGAGGGTCTCGCGGGCCTGTACCGCAACTGGGCCGAATATGAAAACGCGCTCTCCCTGGTGCTGGTGGACAGGGACACCGCCGCCTTCACCACCCTGACCACCCTGGAGACCAGCAATGCCTCCGGCCTGACCTGGGACGATACCACCGGCTATCTGTACACCACCAGCGGCACGGAGCTGCTGCGCTACCGCAGCGGCATGACCGCGCCGGAGCTGTGCGGATATCTGCTGCCCGGCGCCAGCGCGGATACCTGCGCGGTCAGCCAGGGGCAGTTCCTGTGCGGCATCTGGGCCGGCGACGGGGATTACATCGCCGCCACCTCCATCGACCCCGCCAGGCTGCCCACCCGCACCCTGCGGCTGGTGAACTACGGCGACAGCGATATCCTCTACGCCTTCTGCAAGGCGCACCCGGAGATCGCCGTGACCGAGCCTGATTCCTACGCCTACACGGCGGATGCCATCAGCCAGGAGATGCTCTCCGGCGGCAGCGGTGCGGACGTGTATTCCATGTACCTGCCCAACGGCGCCTTCACCGCCCTGCGGGACAAGGGCTATGTGGCGGATCTGTCCGCCAGCCAGACGCTGACGGACTTTGCCAACAGGATGTATCCCCAGTTCTGCCGTATGCTGTACAATAGCGAGGGCAAGCTGATCGCCTTCCCCCTGCAGGTGCAGGCCAGCTGCATGGGCTACTTCCCCGCCGCGCTGGAGAAGGTGGGCCTGACGGTGGATGATCTGCCCACCAGCATCGAGGGGCTGATGGACTTCATCCTCCTGTGGCAGGAGGATTACGCCGGGGAATACCCGGAAATCAGGCTCTTCGGCGATTATGTGTACAACCTGGATCAGCATGTGTTCAGCCTGATCTTCAACCAGCGGGTGGTGGACTGCGCCGCCGCGGGCGAGCCGCTGACCTTCAACACCCCGGAGATGCGCGCCCTGCTGACCCAGTGGGAGCAGCTGCGCTCCACCCTGCAGGAGCTCTCCCAGGAGGCGGACGACAGCCTGGGCGTGGTCTACTACTCCGACACCACCGAGGCCAACCAGCTCTTCACCACCTATGCCGATCCCCTGCCCCAGCGCTACGGCCATGATCCCCGGTGGGACGGCGTCGCCATGCCGCTGTCCCTGACGGGGGGCAGCGAAGCCTGCATCTCCACCAACATGGCCGTGAGCTTCGTCAATCCCAACAGCCCCAACCTGGATCTGGCCGTGATGTGGCTGGAGTTCTACGCTGAGCACATGTACCTGGATAAGCAGATCGCCCTGCTGCCCGACGTGAACGAGCCCATGGAGTACATGTATTACCAGCAGAACCTGAAGAGCATCCAGGAATCCATCGCCAGCATGGAAGCCGCCCTGGCCGAGGCTGACGAGGCCGACAAGGCCATGTACGAGGAGAACCTGGCCTGGATGCGGGAGGATCTGGCGGAAACTGAGTCCCGGCGCTGGGCCGTCTCCGAGGAGGACATCGCCGCCTACCGGGCGCTGGCGCCGCGGCTGATCATCGCGGACAGCGCGGACTTCCTGTCCACCTCCACCGACGGAGCCAACGAGGCCTCCCGGCTGATACAGCGCTACATGGATGGGCAGATCGGCGCGGAGCAGTTCATCCGCGAGCTGGACCGCATCATCCAGATGATGCAGATGGAAAGCTACTGATTCCCTTCCCCCGGGCGGCGTGTCCGGGGGATTTTTTTGCGCGGAGGGGTTGACCCTGACGCTGCGTCATGCTTTATCATGGTTGTGAAAGGAGGCCGCCGCCATGATGACCATCGGCGAGATGAGCCGGATCTCCCACCTGAGCGTGCGCACCCTGCGGCACTACGACCGCATCGGCCTGCTGCGCCCCTGCGGTGCGACGGAGGCGGGCTACCGGCTCTACGACGAGGACGCGCTGAAGCGTCTGCACACCATCCTGCTGTTCCGGGAGCTGGAGTTTCCCCTGGCGGATATCCGCCGCATCCTGGATACACCGGGCTTCGACCCGTTGCAGGCCCTGGAAACGCAAATCACCCTGCTGACCATGCGCCGTGAGCATCTGGACAACCTGATCGCCCTGGCCCGCGGCATGAAGCTGAAAGGACTGAACCACATGAGCATGAACTTTGACGCCTTCGACACCCGCAAGCTGGACGACTACGCCGCCCAGGCCAAAGCCGCCTGGGGCAGCACCCCCGCCTACAGGGAATTCGAGCAGAAGCAGGCCGCCCGCACGCCCGGGGAGGACGCCGACCTTGGGCAGCAGCTGATGGCGATGCTGGTCGCCTTCGGCCAGCGCCGCCGGATCGACCCCGCCTGCGAGGAGGCCCAGGCCATGGTGCAGCAGCTGCGGGACTTCCTCACCGCGAACTTCTACAACTGCACGCTGCCCATCCTGGGGAGCCTTGCGGACATGTACGATGGCGGCGGCGACTTCACCCGCAACATTGACCACGCCGCCGGCGAAGGCGCCGCCAGCTTCCTGGCCCGGGCCATGCGGGCGTATTGTAACATTCACCGGGACGATCCCTGAAGGGGTAGCCAAAGCCTTCCCTCCTGTGGTATAATACCCCATGAATTCCAACGGGAGGGACCGTCCATGCGCCGTATTATCTGCCTGCTCATCTGCCTGATGCTTCTCGCCCCCACCGCCGCCCTGGCGGACAAAACCGTCACCATCACCTTCACCGGCGACGTGACCCTGGGCAGCGAGGAGAAAAAGCGCAGCAAGGATTTTTCCTTCGATACCATGGCCGCCAACCAGGGCTATGAGTACTTCTTCGCCAATGTGCGGGATTTCTTCGCCGAGGATGACCTGACCGTCATCAACCTGGAGGGCGTGCTGTCCGATTCCAACAAGCAGGAAAACACCAGCAAAACCTATCGTTTCCGCGGCCCCACCGATTTCGTGAACATCCTCACCTGCTCGAGCATCGAGGCCTGCAACATCGCCAACAATCACACCATGGACTTCGGCAATCAGGGCTATGAGTCCACCCTGGCGACCTTGCGGGACGCCGGACTGGGCATCATCGGCAATGACGAGGTGTTCATCTTTGAGAAGGATGGCATCCGGATTGCCCTCATGGGCGTGAATACCACCGGCTTCAACGGCCGCAAAGCCTGGACGAAGGACGAAATGGCCCGCCTGAAAAACGAGGAGGGCGTCAACTGCATCATCTACGTATTCCACGGGGGCGCGGAGTACGGCGGCATTCACAACCAGATGCAGTACACCGCTTCCCGTTACGTCATCGACTGCGGCGCCGATCTGGTGGTGATGCATCATCCCCATGTGGTGCAGGGCTTCGCGATCTACAAGAACCGCACCGTCTGCTATTCCCTGGGGAATTTCTGCTTCGGCGGCAACAAGGACGTCCGCGCCCTGTCGGCCATGGTGGTGCGCGCCACGCTGACCTTCGCGGATGACGGCACCTACCTGGGCCAGCAGCTGGCGCTGTATCCCGCCAACGTCTCCGGTACCGATCCCGTGAACAACTACCAGCCCCTGCTGGTTTCCGGCGAGGCTGCCGAGGCTGCCATGAAGCTGGCGCAGCACGACACGGAATTCACCCTCAATCCCTTCGACGAGGCCCTGGGCTGCGCGCTGCAGGATTATCTCCCGGCCAACTGACCACGCCCCTCAAGGCCCGCTGCAGATCGCTGTGGCGGGCCTTTTTCGTGCCCGCGGATCGCCGCGCCAGCTGCCCTTCCGCGGACACGCAGCCATCGGCATTGCCCCGCTGCCTGCGCCGCGCCCTTTCACGCCGGCGGCCTTCCAGGCGTGGGCGTGCGTTTGCCGGACGCGCGTTTCCTGCGGCCCCCCTGGCCCCGAAAGCATGCTGCGCATCTCTTCTGCGATCCTGTGCGCAGCCATGACGGCCCTTTCGCCTTTCCGGGATTCGCCTGCCGCGTCCGGCTGCCGCGGCGCTGACGCCCTGCATCGTCGCCGTGACAGGCGCCGCAGCTTCCCCACCCCGCCGGCGCGGCGCAAAAAAAGAGCGGCTTCCTGCGAAACCGCTCTTTCTGTTGGCTTTGGCTTACCGGTAATCCACCCAGCCGATGTAGGGAACCACGGAGATCAGCGTCTTGCCGCGCTGCAGCTGAATCTCGTTGCCATCCGCATCGTAGAAGACCGTGCGGGATTCCATGCTCTCGCGCTTCCAGTAGCCCGCGATGTGCTTGCCGCCCATGAAGATGTCGGCATTGCCCTCGGCGGACTTGCTGCCCCTGCCGGTGTAGTAGTACTCGCCCACCAGGAAGGTGATCGGCGCGTCGATGGCGGTGTACTTCGTCTCGGCAAACTGGATGATCACGTTGGCGAAGGCCAGCTGCTCCTGGCTGTCGCGATCCTCGTAGGGCACCAGCTCGTCATCGTCATAGCGCATGTAGCGGTAGTAGGCGTTGGTGTCCACGTCATACTGCAGGTTGGAGCCGTAATGCAGCAGAGGCTTGCCGGTCTTCTCGTAGATCCAGCGGATGATGATCTCCTCGGCATCGTCACCCTCGGTGGGCAGCTCGTCCGTGAAGAGGAAGGTGTGGTTGGGCGCCACATGCTCCTCGGGAATCAGCTCGGACATGGCGGCCACGTTGGCGTCGATGTGATGGGGCGGGGTCGCGCCCTTGCGGGCGGTGTAGTACTGCTTCCAGGGCTTGCTGGCGCTCACGATGCCGGAGAACAGCACACCCTTGCTCGTCGCGCCCAGCTTGGAGAACTCCTCGCGGACGTTGGTCTTTTCATACTCCTGCTGGCCGTAGTACAGGAAGCCGCAGTCCCACTCCTCGCGCAGCCACGCATGGCCCAGACGCGCCGAACGCACGGGACCCACGCTGTCCGGAATCAGGTCGGAGAACAGGAAGGAAATACGCGTCATGCCGCGGCCGTGCAGGGGCGTTTCATACACAATATCGGCATAGCTGGCACCCCAGGGGGCAATGTTGTTCACGCCGCCGTCAGAGTTGTCGATCTGCACCAGCATGGGCATGTACCTGCCCGTCACCGCCAGGCCCAGAAAGCCGTCGGGAGCTTCCAGCTCATCCAGGTACAGGCCCGTGGTGGGGCTGACGCCCTCGATCGTCTCATTCAGGCCGGCCTCGTTGATGGTGATGTTCCGCTCTTCCTTGGGGTCGATACGGGTCAGGCCCTCTTCAGCCAGGGCCACGGCGGCGCTCATGGCCAGCGTCAGCGCCAGCACAGCGCACAGCAAGCGTTTCATGGTCGTTCGGTGCCTCCTCATTGTCGTTGTAAATTGGGTAACATTTGTATTATACCATTTGCTTCCTGCCGCTGTCAACAAAGCGCAGGGATTTAAGCATTGTAACAGCCGACCTTTTCCGCATTATCGCTTGAGGGAATAGTCGCCGTCCGTGCAGCGGAAGTAGACCGTATCTCCCTTCAGCTCCACGCCGTCCTTGGCCATCAGCTCGTCGATGGTCAGCATGATGTAGCCCATTTCCGCCACCGTATTGGCGATCCTCTTGGCGGATTCGGGCGTGTTGTCCTTGATGTCATGGCAGAGGATGATGTCCCCGTCCGCCAGCTGATTCTTCACCGTGGCGACCACCGTGGCCGTCGAACGCCCGCGCCAGTCGTAGGTATCCACGCTCCACTGGATCAGCGGCCAGCCCACCTTGGCGCTAATCATCTGCGGATACAGGCCGTAGGGCACGCGGTCGTAGCGCACGGGAATGCCGATGGCCTCGATCATGCGGGCGTTCACCTTGGCAGGCATGGCCCGCAGCGAGGCGGCGGATACATTGCGCACATCGGCATGGCTCCAGTTGTGCGCGCCCACGGCATGACCCTCGTCATGCTCCCGCTGCACCAGGTCGGTGTAGTCGTTGATGCGCGTGCCGATCACGAAGAAGGTCGCCACGGAGCCGGTTTCCATCAGGTTGTTGAGGACCTTGGTGGTGTTGGTGCGGTCGGGGCCGTCGTCGAAGGTCAGGGCGCAGGTCTTGTAGTAGGCCAGGTTGTTGGTTTCCTCGTAGGCGCGCTCGGTCATCCAGTCGTAGATCTCCGGGTAGAAGATGGTGACCTCCATCAGGGTATAATGCTCCGGATAGAGGGTTTCCGCCGGAATGTGCAGAACCAGCGACATCCCGTGGAGCGTGAAATCCATCTCCTCCACCGAGCCGCGGCTGCACAGCGTCTCCACGGCGTTGTAGTCCGGCTCCTCATCGGGGAAATAGCTGGTCACGGTCTGGCGCACCTTGTCCTGCAGATACGCCCAGGCCGGGCTGTCCACGTCGAATATATCGCTGAGCCAGATCCTTTCGCCGGTGGTCATGTCATAGGTGCGGCTGGTGATCTCCTGGCCGATCAGATCCCGGTGGTAGGTCACGCGCGCCTGCACCAGAAAGCTCATCCAGGTCAGCCCCGTGCGGCTGTAGCGGATTCCCACGTCCAGGCGGGAGTTGCTGCTGGTGGAGTTGGCCGCCTTCTGGAGGGTCGGGGCATACCTGTCCACATAATCCTGGGAGATGGCTGCAAGCTCCTCATCCACGGCGTCCAGCACGGTGTCCGCCGTCCATAGCCGGATGACCGACTTGTTGGCCTGCGTAGTATCCGCCTTGGTCAGGGTGACACGGTGACAGTCCTGCAGGGTTTCCGCGCAGACGGGCCAGGCGGATAACACAAGCAGCATTGCCAGCGTCAGGGCCAGCAGTCTCTTCATGGGTATGTCCTCCTATTCATCAGCTTCGGGCAGGTCGCGCACCGCCTGACGGATGCGCAGGTCGCAATACTTGCTCCACACCTGCTCCACCACGTCGTCCTCCTCCGCCGCCACAAAGGCGA
>JBJEYH010000326.1:0-2479 GCA_051886675.1 Aristaeellaceae bacterium | reverse complement strand
GCCGCATGCAGATCACCATGGACCGCTACCAGGCCAACTGGGCCATGGTCAAGGCCGGCTGGGACGTGCATGTCCACGGCGAGGGCCGTCAGTTCGCCTCCGCCAGGGAAGCCATCGAGACCTACCGCGCCGAGCTGGGCGTCATCGACCAGGATCTGCCCGCCTTCGTCATCGCCGAGAACGGCCAGCCCGTGGGCAGGATGGCGGACGGTGACAGCGTGATCCTGTACAACTTCCGCGGCGACCGCGCCCAGGAGATCTCGATGGCCTTCGACGGCGACGCGTCCTTCGACAAGTTCGACCGCGGCGTGGTGCCTCAGGTGAAGTACGCCGGCATGCTGCAGTATGACGGCGACCTGAACATCCCCCATCACTACCTGGTGAATCCCCCGAAGATCACCCACACCCTCACCGAGCTGCTGGTGGAAGCCGGCATCAAGGAGTACGCCTGCAGCGAGACCCAGAAGTACGGCCATGTGACCTATTTCTGGAACGGCAACCGCTCCGGCAAGGTGTGCGAGGCCCTGGAGGATTACGCCGAGGTGCCTTCCGACGTGCGCTCCTTTGACGAGTGCCCCTGGATGAAGGCCACCGAGGTCACCGACCTGGTGATTGCCGCGCTGGAGAAGGGCGAGTACGGCTTCATCCGCTGCAACTTCCCCAACGGCGACATGGTGGGCCACACCGGCAACTGCCTGGCCACCGAGATCGCCGTGGAAACCGTCGACCTGTGCCTGGCCCGCATTAAGAAGGCCTGCGACGAGGCCGGCGCGATCCTGCTGGTGACCGCCGATCATGGCAACGCCGACCAGATGCTGGAGAAGACCAAGAAGGGCGGCATCGCGCCCCGCACGGCCCACAGCCTGAACCCCGTGCCCTTCATCGTCTACGACAAGGACGAGCGGCACGAGCTGAAGGAAGGCACCGGCTTCGGCCTGGCCAACGTGGCGCCCACCGTGGCGCAGCTGCTGGGCCTCAAGCCCTACGACTGCTGGGAGGAGAGCATGCTGAAGTAAGCCCCGGCGGCTTCACCGGCATATAAGAAAAGAAGTGGCTTCGGCCACTTCTTTTTTTACCTGGCGGTTTTTTTGGGGGATGGCGCGATCCCTTTGGGCTGCGCGAACCTGCCGTTTCCATCGCGGGCGGATCGCGTCGCGGAATGAAGCCTTCCCCTCTGGGGAAGGTGGCCGAGCGCAGCGAGGTCGGATGAGGTCGCTCCTTTACCGTTGCGCGAACCTGCCGTTTCCATCGCGGGCGGACTGCGGCGCCTGCTCGGAAACTCTGGCTTCTTTCTGTTCCTTTTTTCCTGCTCTTTTCTGTTGAGCCTGGGCTGCCGCGTTCCTTGTTGATTGTGCGAAGGTGCCTCCTTACTTCGCGTTCATGACGGAAATGGCGATATGGCAGGGCGCAAAGATCACCGCGCCGGCCGTCAGCAGCAGGGAACGGCTGATGATTCCGCTGAACAGGAAGATGACCGAGGGGATCACCGACAGCGCCACCGCCCGGAACAGGCTGTTTCTCCGGAAGCACACGGCCCAGATGCCGCAGTAGAGCAGCAGCAGCGCCGCGTCCACGATGCAGTACAGGGCGAAGGCCTCATCCGACGGCCAGCCCCGCCAGGTGCCGGGCACGTTCACCACCATGAACAGGAAGCAGCTGAAGCGCCCCGCCTGCTCCAGGAGCTCCACCGGACGGCATTGCCACCGGTTGGCAAAGCCGTCCCTGCACTTCAGGGCAAAGATGATATTGGGGATCATCATCACGGCCACGATTACCAGGCCAAAGGGATTGAGCCACGCCACACTGCATTCTCCTTCCACGTCAAAACGCCCGGGAAGCACAGCTTCTGCGGGCGTTCTGTACACCGTCAGCAGGACGGTTCCGATTCCGCCGGGATATCCGGCCTGCTATGCCCTGTGATCCAGGTCAGCCGGATCACGTCCAGCGTCTGGCCCTCCACGGTGACGGTGCGCTGCGCCCCGTCCCGCCGGAAGCCGAAGCTGTCGAACAGGAACCGGGCGCGGAAGTTGTCCCGCATGGTCCACACGTGCACCCGGGAATACCGGGCCATCAGCTTGTCCAGCACGGCCTGCATCAGCAGCGCCTTGTCCAGGCCGCCGCTGGCCGGCAGGATCGCCGCCTCCAGGATCAGCCCGCAGCCCTCCTCCGCAGGATCCGCGCCGTAGACGACAAAGCCGGTTACCGTGCCGTCCTCTTCCAGCACCTCGGCCTGCCAGCCGTCCGCCAGCCAGCCCTGCGCCTGCGCCAGGTAGTAGGTCTCATGCAGCTGCTTGAGGAACTCCGCCGGCAGATACCCCCGGTACAGCGCCCGCACATAGCGGCTCTTCACCCCCGCCAGGGATAACGCGTCGTCCTCGCGGGCGGCGCGTGTGATCTGCTTTGCCATGGCTGTTACACCAGCCGGATGCCGGAATCCATCTGCTCCTGGTTGTAGCGCTTGAGCAGGTTGCGGATGCGG
>JBJEYH010000325.1:0-11233 GCA_051886675.1 Aristaeellaceae bacterium | reverse complement strand
GGCTGTCGCCCAGGACATTCTTGGCGAACACCGTGGATCCGGCGCCCATGAAGGTGATCTTCGGCATAGGATCAGTCTCCCTTCCTGTGATGTACCCTCATGATAGTCCCGCCGCCGCCTTGACGCAAGGGGCGGAATGTTGTATGCTGCTGTCAGAATGTTGCACGGGAGGCGACGGGCCATGGCGGAGCCAAGGGAGGCACGGGAAAATCCGGGGGATGGCGGGCTGGACATTTGTCAATTCGGGGAGGAAGCCTGCCGGCCGCTCCATGCCTTCGGGCCTGCGCAGCGGGATCACTATCTGATTCATTTTGTTGTGTCGGGCTGCGGGACGTTCTTCAGCGGCGGGGGGAGTCAGCCGGTGCGGGCGGGGCAGGGGTTCCTGATCCTGCCGGGGGAGGAAACCTCCTATCAGGCGGACGGGCAGGAGCCCTGGCACTACGCCTGGGTGGGCTACCGGGGGCGGCAGGCGGAGGCGCTGACGAGGGCGGCCGGGCTGGACGAGACCCACAGGGTGTTCACCGCCGGGGACGCGGCCGCTGCGTGGGAGGCCCTGCGGCTGATGCGGCAGGATGCGCGGCTGCTGCGGCTGGGGCAGCTGGCGGCGACGGGGAGCCTGCTGAGGTTTCTGGCGCTGATTGCCCCGGCGCAGTCGCCGGAGCTGGACAGCAGCCGCGGCCGCGCCCTGTGCGACAAGGCCCGCTGGTATCTGGAGGGGCGGTTCGACAGGCCGGTGTCCATCCAGGAGGCGGCGGACTTCGCGGGGGTGAGCCGCTCGCACCTCTACCGGCTGATGATGGCCGAATACGGCTGCTCGCCCAAGGCGCTGCTGCAGCGCATCCGTATGGAGCAGGCGGCCCGGCTGCTGACGGGCACCTCCCTGACGCTGGAGGAAATCGCGCCCCGGGTGGGGCTGCAGAACGGCGCGCAGCTGGGCGCGGCCTTCCGGCGGGCCTGCGGCGTGACCCCGGGGGCCTATCGCCGCGCAGGGGGGCTTCCGCCGGAGCGGTAAGTGTGCTATACTGTTAGCATCAAAATCCTCCGGAGGAAACAGAAAATGCGAAGAAAATGGCTGCTGGCAACCCTTCTGCTGCTCCTGTGCATGCTGCCCCTGGGCGCGGGGGCGCTGGAATGGACGTGCGACAAGAACTACATCTACTTCCCGGAGCTGGAAAACGCGAAGATGTACTTCCGCAATACGGCGAACTGGACCATCGTCACGCCGGAGAACTATCTGGAGCACATGGACCTTCTGCTGGCCCGGGGCGACCGGGAGGAGGACATACATGCCCGCTTCGCGCAGGAGAGCCTGGTGTTCGAGGCCTATTCCGACGTGCTGAAGCAGGATGCCTGCATCCGCATGGAATGCTCGGAGACCGAGCTCAGCCGGGAGATCTGGCATCTGCGGCACCTGTCCACCAAGGAGCGCACGGCCTTCAAGGAGGACATGCAGGAGGGCAGGGTGCTGGAGAAGTACGACACCTTCACCTTCAAGTGGGGCAACGGCAGCAAGCAGCAGACGAGCTGCATCTGCGGCTTCACCACGCGGCCGCCGGCGGTGTACGAATCGGGCATGCTGGAATTGTGCTATTACAACGGCAAGGAGTACATTCTGTCCTACGCGGTGCTGGGGCGCAGGGCCAGCCGCAGCACCCTGCGCACCTCCGGCGAGAACGACCGTCTCAGCCAGTACTGTCCCATGGACAAGGTGGTCTACAAGGGGGAGATGCTGCCGCCCATGCCCTCGTATGAGCTGGACAAGCCCTTCCCGAGCCAGGTGGACGTGGGGGAGACGAAGATCACCGGGCAGGTGCGCGCCGGCAGCCGGATGACCGCCGCCCTGAACGGGGAGGACGTGCCCGTGAAGGTGGACAAGGACGGGGACTTCACCCTGGTGCTTGACTTGCCCGAGCCGGGGGATTACGAGGTGGTCATCACCGCCAGCCACACCGGGAACACCGACCGGGAGGAGCGCTACGTCCTCAACGCCAGCGCCAGCCGGACGCCCCTGAACCTGACGGAGATGCCGGAAACCCTGGCGGAAGCCGGGCCGCAGACGGTATCCGGGGAGACGGATCCGGGGGCGGAGGTGATTGTGCAGCTGGACCGGGAGTACCCGGTGGATCTGGTGGCGGACGAGCGGGGCTTCTTCACCCACACCTTCGAGGTGATGGACGACCAGGAGCATCAGCTGACCGTGACGGCCATGGGCACGGGCAAGGACGACGCGCAGCTGCGCCTGTACTTCGTCACGGAGTACGAGACCTTCAAGGATGGCGTGAAGGCCTTCTCGCAGAACCTGACGAAGCACACCATCGGCGAGATGGCGAAGGATCCTGCGGCCTATGTTGGCGAGAAGGTCAAGATCAGCGTGAAGGTGAAGGAGGTCACCTATACGGAGGAGGGGCTGGGGATTCTGTGCGCGTACAATCCGCCCTCGGGCTCGGGCTACGCCAAGACGCCCCTGTACCTGACGCTCTACGGCTACGGGCAGGATCAGATCAGCGAGGGCATGGTGATCACGATTTACGGCACGGTCACCGGGCCCACGCAGGTGCAGACCGGCAGCGGCGAGGAAACCCGCCTGGGGATTCTCGTGCAGTACGGCACATATCTGGTGAGCAGCAAGTGAGGGGCGCGCAATAAAAAAGCGGCGCGATGGCCGCTGCCGGGACGGGGATGGGCGTCCCTGTGCGGATGCCCGAACCTGCCGTTTCCGACGCGGCCGGACTTCGTCGGCTGCTTGGAAACTCTGGCTTCTTTTCGTTCCTACTATATTTACTTTTTGTGTTGCGCCTGGGCTGCCGCCCAGACCTGCGCAGGGGCTAACGCCGCCCCTGCTACCAACGCAAGGGGCATCACCCCTTGACCCTTTTCCGCTGCCGCGTTCCCTTGATGTTGTCATAAGCAGGGGATCATGTCTGCCAGGCGGTTGAAGATCAGATCCGGCTTGACCGCGGAGACGGCCACATCCGCCATGGTGGCTTCCCCCGACAGCACCAGAATGCCCGTCATGCCGTGGTTCACGCCGGTGGCCACGTCCGTGTAGAGCCGGTCGCCCACCATGGCCATCTCCCCCAGCGCGAAGCCCGTGCGCTGAAGCGCCTCCTCCACGATGCCCCGGTTGGGCTTGCCCAGCACCACGTCCGGCCTGCGGCCCGTGCTGGCCTCGATCAGGGCCATCATGGCCCCCAGGTCGGGGACGAAGCCCGTCTCCGTGGGGCAGTTGAAGTCCGGATGGGTGGCGACGTAGGGCTTCCCGGCGCGGATCAGGTCGCACACGAGGCACAGCCGCTCGTAGGTCAGCGTGGTGTCGAAGGCCGCCAGCACATAGTCCGCGTCGGCGCCCCCGGTGAGCCGGAGCCCCATGCCGGTCAGCTCCTCGGCCAGCATGGGGTTGCCCATGAGGAACCCCTTCTGCCCCGGGAAGCGCCGCATGCAGTAATGGGCCGCGGCGTGGGCGGAGGAGATTACGTCCCGGTACCTTTCCGGCACGCCCAGGCGGCGGAGCTTCTCGGCGTACACCGCGGCGGATTTGCTGGAGTTGTTGGTGAGAAAGCGGGCGGTGCGGCCTGTTTTCTCCAGCGCGGCCAGGAAGTCCAGCGAGCCGTCGATCAGCTGGTCTCCCAGGTAGAAGGTGCCGTCCATGTCCAGCAGGAAGCAGCGGACGGGGGCCAGGCGTGACCGGATTTCCTCGTGCGTCATGGCGTGATCGCTCCTGTGTGCGTTATACGTTGCGGGTGCGGATGCCCTCGATGTTCTCGTACTCCGACAGCCGCAGCACGATGTCCCGGTAGGAGGTGCGGGCGGGGAGGTCGAGGGTGTAGAGGTTGGTGTAGAGCTTGTCCTTGCCCTTGTTTTCCACGTGGAAGTCCACGTCCAGCACCTTCACGCCCATCTCCTCGAAGTAGGCGTTGAGGAAGGCCTGGGTAGCCGCCCGGCGGACGTACTTGACCTCCAGGTGCTTGATCTGGTTCACGTGGACCACGCGCTGCATCAGCGTCAGGGTGACGATGACCACGCCGCAGCCGGCCGCGGCCAGGCCGTAATAGCCCATGCCCGCGGCAAGGCCCAGGCAGGCGGTGCACCACAGGGAGGCGGCGGTGGTCAGGCCGGAGATTTTCTTCTGGGCCATGAAGATGGTGCCCGCCCCCAGGAAGCCCACGCCGCTGATGACCTGGGCGCTCATGCGGCCTACGCTGATGGCCACGCCCGAGGAGGCATGCTCCAGGTTCATGGTCAGGGTGGTGATGGCGTTGAGGCTGTCGATGACGGCGATCAGCGCGGCGCCCACGCAGACCAGCACATGGGTGCGCATGCCGGCGGGGCGGTTTTTGTGTTCGCGCTCGATGCCGATGACGCAGCCCACCGCCACGGCCAGCAGCAGCCGCAGCCCGACTTCCCACCATGCCATAGAGGGATCCCTTCCTTTCGCGCCCGGCGGGGCTGATGGCAAACGTTCTGATTGTGCACCAATTATACAGGATTTCACCGGCCTTGGCAAGACGTGTCCGCCGGGAGGCTCCGGGGGGCGCGCGGGCTGCGGGACGGACGCCGGAGGAAACAAGTTGTATTGAATCGTATCCGCTTTCGTGGGGAGCGGGATATTTTTGTGTTTTTCCGTGAAAAACAAGGGTTTGCCCCTTGCAAGGAACCGATGGTCAGCGTATAATGAGGACAGTGTTGTATTATAAGCCAACAATCGGATAAGCGAAGGAGTGAACGCCTGTATGAAAGCCATGGTCAACGGCCGGATTCTTCTTTCGGACAGGGAGGTATCGGGCAGGGCGCTGCTGTTCGGCGAGAGGATCGAGGGGCTCGTGGCGGAGGCCGACGCCCGCCGGGAGGCCGATGAGATCATCGACGCGGCGGGGGCGTACATCTGCCCGGGACTGGTGGACGTGCACATCCACGGCTACCTGGGGGCCGACACCTCCGACGGGGATATGGACGGCGTGCGCAAAATGGCCGCGGGGGTGCTGGCCAACGGCGTGACCTCCTTCCTGCCCACCACCATGACCGTGGACTGGGACATCCTGGAGACGGTGTTCCGTCAGCTGCGGCAGCTACGGGAGGAAAGCCTTCGCCCGGACTTCCCCGGCGCGGAGATCCTCGGCTGTCACGCGGAGGGGCCCTTCATCAATCCGGCCCGCAAGGGTGCGCAGGCGGCGTCGGCCATTCTGCCCCCGGATCCCGCGAAGGTGCTGCCCTACGGGGACGTGATCCGGGTGATCACCTACGCGCCGGAAATGGAGGGCGGCCTGCGCTTCACCCGGGCCATCCGGCAGGAGAGCGGTATCCGCCTGTCCATCGGCCACACCAGCGCCAGCTTCGACTGCGCGCTGGAGGCCATCGGCCTGGGGGCCAGCCGGGTGACCCATACCTTCAATGCCCAGACGCCCCTTCATCACCGGGATCCCGGCGTGGTGGGCGCGGCGCTGACGCAGAACGTCTACTGCGAGCTGATCGCCGATACCTTCCACGTGCATCCGGGGCTGTTCCCGCTGATGGACCGGGCCAAGGACGATCATCTGGTGCTGATCACCGACTGCACCCGGGCCGGAGGTCTGGCGGATGGCGAATACACCCTGGGGGGTCAGCCGATTTTCGTCCGGGGGATCGAGTGCCGCCTGCAGGACGGCACCATCGCCGGCAGCGTCCTGAAGCTCAACGACGCGGTGCGCAACTTCCGCGACCATGCCTGCGTTCCCATGTGGAAGGCGGTGCGGGCGGCCAGCCTGAACGCGGCCCGATCCGCGGGGGTGGCGGGGCGCAAGGGCTCGCTGGAGAGCGGCAAGGATGCGGACATCGTGCTGATGGACGAGGACTGCCGGGTGCTGAAAGCCTATGTGCGCGGCGAATGCCGTTATGAATGCTGATGCCGGGAGGATGAGAAAAATGGAGCTGAAGATCAAGGCGCCGCTGGATCCGCAATTCATGCCCATGTCGGTGGTCCTGCGGGAATACGAGGCGCGGGTGGCCGCGGCGGAGGAGAAGGCCGACTTCGTGGTGAACGTGGAGCGCAACGGCGGCTGGTGCGACTATTACCGGATGGACGTCCTGCCCGACGGCGCGGACGACGAGGCCACCGTGGCGCTGCTGGACCGGCTGGTGAAGACCCTGCTGTGGTGCCGGGGCGGCTGGAAGCTGACGGTGTCCGGCTCGCGGGCGGCGTATGCGCATCTGAAGGCCGCGTATGCCCCCGGCGGATCCCGGGCCTTCGACGCGGACTTCATGGCCACGGTGTACGAGCGGCCCTTTGAGGTGCATTGGGCGGAGGATCCCGCGTCCGTGGCCGTGCGCCGTCAGGCGGCCAGCAGCGTGGGGCGTCATCTGGAGGGCTGCCGCATCGGCTTTGACGCGGGGGGCAGCGACCGGAAGGTATCCGCGGTGGTCAACGGCGAGAGCGTCTACAGCGAGGAGGTCGTGTGGTTCCCCAAGCTGCAGTCCGACCCGCAGTATCACTACGACGGCATCCTGCAGGCCATGAAGACCGCCGCTTCCCACATGCCCCGGGTGGACGCCATCGGCGTATCCAGCGCGGGGGTGTACATTGACAACCGGATCATGGTGGCGTCCCTGTTCCTGAAGGTGGGCAGGGAGGACTTCGACCGGCGGGTGAAGACCATGTATCTGGACGTGGCCAGGGAGCTGGGGGAGAACATCCCCATCGAGGTGGCCAACGACGGCGACGTGACCGCCCTGGCCGGGGCGATGGATCTGCAAAGCGGGAACGTGCTGGGGATCGCCATGGGCACCAGCGAGGCCGCGGGCTTTGTGGACGGGGACATGAACATCCTGGGCTGGCTGAACGAGCTGGCCTTCGTGCCGGTGGACGCCTGCAGGGACGCCATGGTGGACGAGTGGAGCGGCGACTACGGCTGCGGCGTGAAGTACTTCTCCCAGGACGCGGTGATCAAGCTGGCGCCGGCCGCGGGCATCCGGCTGGAGGAGAGCCTGTCGCCCGCCGAGAAGCTCCGGGTGGTGCAGAAGGAGATGGCCGCGGGCAATCCCATGGCCGCGAAGATCTACGAGAGCATCGGCGTGTACTTCGGGTATGCCATCGCCTACTACGCGCGGTTCTACGACATCCGCCACGTGCTGATCATGGGGCGGGTGACCTCGGGCGACGGCGGCGCGCTGCTGCTGGAAAAGGCCCGGCAGGTGCTGGAGGAGGAATTCCCCGGCCTGGCCAGGGAGATCGAGCTGCACATTCCCGACGAGAAGAGCCGCCGGGTAGGCCAGTCCGTGGCCGCGGCGAGCCTGCCCGCCCTGCGCTGACGGGCGGCATCCTGAGGACAACTGCATCAGCAACCCCGCGGGGCCCGGACATGCCGGGCTCCGTTTTTCTGCCGGGCGGACAAGGGCGGGGAGCGGCGGGCAGGGCGGGGGAGCGGCGGTCAGGCCAGGGGGCGGCGGTCAAGCCGAAAGGAGCCGGTCAAGCCCTAAAGCGACGGTCAGGCCCGGAAGCGGCGGTCAGGTCGGGAGACGGTGACCACGCAGAAAAGCGGCGGTCAAGCCCGGAAACGGCGGTCAGGTCGGGAGACGGTGACCACGCCGAAAGGCGGCGAGCAGGCACGGAAAGCGACGGTTAATCCCGGGGGCAGTGGCCAAGCCGGAAGGCGATGGTTAATCCCGGGGGCAGTGGCCAAGCCGAAAGGCGGCGATCAGGCCCGGAAAGCGACGGTCAGGCCCGGGAGCGACGGTCAGTCCCGGGAGCTGCGGTCAGGTAGGGAGACGGTGACCACGCAGAAAGGCGGCGGTCAAGCCCGGGAAGCGACGGTCAGTCCCGGGATCGGCGTTCAGGTCGGGAGACGGTGACCACGCCGAAAGGCGACGGTCAAGCCCGGGAAGCGCGGTAAAACCCGGAAGTCGGTGGCTAAGCCGCCGAGGGCAGTGGCCAACCCGGGAAGCGACGGTCAGTCCCGGGATCGGCGGTCAGGTCGGGAGACGGTGACCACGCCGAAAGGCGACAGTCAAACCCGGGAAGCGACGGTTAATCCCGGGGGCAGTGACCACGCCGAAAGGCGACGGTCAAGCCCGGAAAGCGACGATCAGGCCCGGGGGCAGTGGCCAAGCCGGAAGGCGGTGGCTAAGCCGCCGGGGGCAGTGGACAAGCCGAAAGGCGGCGATCAGGCCCGGAAAGCGACGATCAGGCCAGGGATGCGCGGTAAAACCCGGAAGGCGGTGGCTAAGCCGCCGAGGGCAGTGGCCAAGCCGGAAGGCGGCGATCAGGCCAGGGAGGCGCGGTAAAACCCGGAAGGCGGTGGCTAAGCCGCCGAGGGCATTGGCCAACCCGGGAGCGACGACCAGTCCCGGAAGCTATGGCCACCCCGGGCGGCATTGGCCAACCCGGAAAGCGGCCGTCACGCCCCCCGACCCCCACGTCATCGCCGTGCCACCCGTGCCTCCCGCGCCCCCCGAGGGGCCAGCCGCCCAAGGGCCGCGTTATCCGCAGGACGCGGAAAATATGCCGCGCAGCCCGGACAGGGTATTGCCCATGCGGGAGACCAGGTGCTATGATGGAACCGGAAGGGCGACAGCCGCCCCATCATGCCCGCGAAAGGAGCAACCGCCATGTCCCGCTTCCCCTATGACCTGCGCCTGATCGCGGTGGATCTGGACGGCACGCTGCTGGGGCGCGACAAAGCCGTCTCCCCGCGGACGCTGCGCGCGCTGCACGCGTGCCGCAGCAGAGGCATCCGGCTGGCCTTCGTCACGGGGCGGAGCGTGATCACGGCAGGGGCCTTCCTGGCGCAGCTCCGGCCGGATGCGGCGGCGCTGGCCTATGGCGCGCACATCCTGCTGCAGGGGGAGACGGTCTTCCGCCGGTGCATGCCGCCGGAGGTGGCCACGCGGGTGCTGTGGGGCGCGCGGGAAGCCACCCGTCTGCGCTGGCAGCCGCCGGACGGCCCCTGCTGCCAGACGGATCCCGGCCCCGGGCAGCTGCCGCTGGACAGGCGGGCGCCCATCCGCTGCCCGGCGGAGCATCTGTGCGCGTGGAATCTGCCGGAAAGGACGGCCCGGGCTCTGGCGGCGGGGGCAGGGTGTTCGCTGACGCAGGTGGTGGGCGACCAGTGGTGCAACTTCAGCGCGCTGGGGGTTGGCAAGGGCGACGGCATGCGCAGGATCATGGCGATGCTGGGCATTCAGCCCGGACAGGCGGTGGCCTTCGGGGACGAAAGCTGCGACGTGGCGTTTTTCCGGGCCTGCGGCTGGGGGGTGGCCATGGGCAATGCCGATGCCGTCACCCTGGCCTGCGCCGACGCCGTCACCGCGGCCAATGACCGCGATGGCATCGCGCTGTATCTGGAATGGCTGCTGGATCTTCCCGCGCCCCTGTGAGCGGGGGCATCAGCCGGCCGGGAGAGACGCCCGGCGCAATACGTGAGAGAGGTGACGCGCCGTGAAGACGCTTGTATTCGGCTCGATGAACATTGACCATGTGTACCGCATGCCCCATCTGGTGCGGGCGGGGGAGACGCTGGCATCCGACGCGTATCAGCGCAACCCCGGCGGCAAGGGGCTGAACCAGGCCATCGCCCTGGCCCGGGCGGGGACGCAGGTGCGCTTTGCCGGGGCCATCGGGCGGGACGGGCTGTTCCTGCGGGAATACCTGGATACCTTCGGGGTGGACACGTCCCTGGTGCGGGTCGTGGAGGAGCCCACGGGCCACGCGATCATCCAGCTGGACGAAAACGGACAGAACGCCATCGTGCTGTACGGCGGGGCGAATCAGCGGCTGACGGAAGGGTATATCCGCGAGGCGCTGGCGGGCTTCGGCGAGGGGGACTGGCTCCTTGTGCAGAACGAGGTCAGCCTGCTGGAGGAGCTTGTCCGCCAGGCGAAGGGGCGGGGGATGCGGGTGATCCTGAACCCCTCGCCCATGAGCGATGCGCTGCCGCCCCTGCTGCCCCTGACGGACTGGCTGATCCTCAACGAGGTGGAGGGCGAGGCGCTGACGGGCCAGCGGGAGCCCGACGCCATGCTGGACGCGCTGCTGGAGCGCTGCCCGGACTGCCGGGTGGTGCTGACGCTGGGGGAGCAGGGGGCCATGTACGCCGACAGGGGCCGGCGGCATGTCCAGCGGGCCTTCCCGGTGCAGGCCGTGGATACCACCGCCGCGGGGGATACCTTCACGGGGTACTTCTTCCACGGGGTGCTGGGCGGCGATGCGGTGGAGGATGCGCTCCGCAGGGCAGCGGGAGCCTCGGCCATCGCGGTGACACGCCCGGGGGCGGGGGGCTCCATTCCTGCCATGGCGGAGGTGGAGGCGCTGCTGTCAACAGGCCGACAACAGGTTTGTTGACAGGCAGGAGCGGATGAGCGTCATGACGGCCCGGAAATGCCCCCGCGCCCGGCGCGTGTTGACGTCCTGTTGACAGCGCGTTGACAAGCCTGTTGACACCGCAAACCCTTATGCCACAAGGGTTTGAGGCACTTTGTCAACAATGTCAACACACTTTTTCAAAAAAAGAATAGAGAGAACAGGGGCTGTACGCTGCACGGAAAAAAGGTTGCAGCCTCTGTTGACAGGAGCCCGTTGACAGGCCCGCTGACAGGCGGGCCGCCGCGACGCCGGACTGCCCCTTGACAGACGGGGCGGTATCGTGTATGATACATAACAGGACATGTCCGGAGCATCCGGGCTGTGTCTGACCCTTCTTGCATCAGCCAGGAAGCAAGGCCGAACGGACAGCCGGGTCGATAGCCGATGCGGGGTATAAACCCGCGCGCAGTTTTCGCTGCATCTCATTGATTGAGTTAGAAGCTCAATTTCCCAAGTGAATCCCTCCGGGGATTGGTGTTAAGAGCACAAGCTTGCGAAACGGTCAATAAGAGTAGTAAAAGCATCATGGCTATATAGACTCTCAACCCCGTTCATTGCCTCAGGAAGCGTCAGCGCCCCCGGCGTCCGCATTCGGCCCGGCAGGGGGAGGACACTCCCATGACAGATGACAGCGCGCAGGCTTGTGAAGCCTGTGCGTTTTTTGCGCGCCCGAAACCAACCATGCAAAAGGGATGATTCCGTGAAGAAGATGGTGCTGAATCAGAACCGCGCCCCGATCTACGAGGCGCTGGAGCGCTTCCGGCTCATGCGGGTGGTGCCCTTCGACGTGCCCGGCCACAAGCGGGGCCGGGGCAACCCGGAGCTGACGGCCTTCCTGGGGGAAAAGTGCGTCAACCTGGACGTGAACAGCATGAAGCCCCTGGACAACCTGTGCCACCCGGT
>JBJEYH010000324.1:0-11271 GCA_051886675.1 Aristaeellaceae bacterium | reverse complement strand
CCATCCACAGCCTGCCCTCCTTGTCATAGAAGGTGCAGGGATCCACCACGTTGGGGTAGTAGTTTGCGTTGTAGCCCGCGGCGCCGGACTTCAGCAGGATGCCCTGGTTGACGTAGGGGCCTTCCGGCGCGTCCGACAGGGCCAGGCCCAGCGCCGACAGCGGGCTGGAGCCCTCGCAGGTGCAGTAGTACATGGCGTAGGTACCGTCCCGCAGCTGCACCACGTCCGGCGCCCAGAAGGTGGTGGTCCTGGCGTAGGACAGCGCCTCGCTCATCTCCTCCTGAACCTGCTCCACCAGCGTGCATTCGCTGTTCGACGGCCCCTGCGAGATCATCTCCCAGGAGATCAGGTCCTGGGATTTCGCCGCGGCCATGTGGCTGCCGTAGATGTAGAACCATCCGTCCTCCGCCAGGATCACGGAGGGATCGTGCACCGACACATTCCTGAAGGTCGGAATCGGCAGCGCGTCATTTCCCTCCATCACCGCGCCCACCGGCAGCAGGAGCAGACAGACGCATACCACAAGGCAAATTCTTCTCATGAAAAAAACCCCCGCCTTTCGTTTCATCATTTCAGAGACAAAGCTTCCAGTACCTTCGATGACAGGATCCGTTCAGGAGCATCCAGGGCAATTTGTAACCGGTGTATCCGACTTTACCGCAGCAAATCAGGTTCCAGTGCAGGCACGATATGGCAGCCATCCATTTTTTTTACTATTTTTAACGAATTATATCACACCAATTTCACATTGTCTACACATTTCACAAAAAATCATACAGTCGTTGATCTATTTTGAACTATTATCATGGATCAAACGCCCGGTTTGCGCGCCCCTGCACGCGGCATTTGTCCGTGCGCGAGGCCTTCTCACGCCCGTGAAACCGCAAAATCGAGACAAACAGACGCAAAATCCTTCACATCCGCCGTGAAATCCTCCGTCTGTGCGGCAGCCCGCCGTTCCATCCCCTTCCCCGCCCGGGACGCGCCAGCCGGCCTGTCCCCGGCGCGCAAAAAGCCCGCAGCGGACATCATCGCGCTGCGGGCAGGTATGCCTGTGATTCCTTCCGGGATGGTCAGGATACCCCTCAGGGCTCCGTGTCGGTGACGCAGGGGAGGTTCATCCGCTGCGCATAGGACTGTGCATAGCTTCCTTCCGTACAGAATATGCACACATAGGGCGATCCGGTGAAGGCGTCCTCCGCAATGGCGGTCACGCTGTCAGGAATCCGGACGCTGAACAGCCAGCGGCAGTCCGCGAAGGCGCAGCTGCTGATCTGCTCCAGCCCCTCCGGCAGCACGACAGCCTCCATGCCGCCGCCGCGCAGCGCTTCCGGCCCAAGCTCCCTCAGCCCCACCGGCAGGGTGACCGCCGCCTGCGCCATGCAGATGAACTGCTCGCTTGCCTGCCGGGTTTCGTCCGCCTGCAGCGTCGCCGTGACCGTGACCCGTCCGGCATGGAGGAACGTCAGCGCGCCCTCCTGCGTGATCTGCGCGATCTCCGGCTGGTCCACCGTCCACAGCACGTCCTCCATCGCCACGATGGTCATGCCGTCCAGGCAGATCAGGTGCATTTCCTCGCCCACCACAGGCGTGTCCGTGTCCCAGCCGATGATCAGCGGCTCCTCCTCATACATGCTGTTGTTCAGGATCACGTCGGGCAGGTTCTCCTGGAAGAACGTCTCCGCCGCGCTCCCCGCAGGCACGTGCACCACCAGATCCGCCGCGCAGCGCTCGAAGCACGCCGCGTGCAGCTCGGTCAGGCTCTCGGGCAGGTACAGGTCGCGGAGCTTCGTCGTGAACCGGACGGCTTCGTCCATGGAGATGACGCCCTCGGGCACGTCGTATGCCACCGCCGTGCTGGCGGGCGGGAACAGCAGCAGCTTCGTCCCCTGCTCGCTGTACGCCGCGCCGTCCACCGCCGTGATGTGCTCGCTGCTGCTGCCGATTGTCCTGAGCCGCTGGCTGCCGGCAAAGGCATCCGGCGCAAGGCTCGTCAGCGAGGCGGGCAGCCAGATGCCCGTCAGGCTCGTGCAGTTGGCCAGGGCTTCGCTCTCAATGCGCTCCAGGCTGGACGGCAGGCTCACGCTGCTCAGCAGGCTGCAGCCCTGCAGCGCCCCCCTGGGCAGCACCGTCAGCCCGGAGGGCAGCTGGATGTACGTCAGGCCCGACATGCCCTGGAAGGCGTACGCCCCGATGCTGGTCACCGAGTCGGGCAGGAACACGTACGACACCCCGGACAGGCCCGCGAAGGCGCCTTCGTCGATGCTCACCACGGGTATGCCGTTGATGTCCTCAGGCACTTCGATGTAATCGCTCTCGTCCGTGCACCCGGTGATGCAGATGCCGTCCTCCTCCGTGCGGTAGCTGAAGGGCACATACTGCGTCTCTTCGCCGTTGTAGCTCCAGCCGGCATAGAGCGTCAGGTTTTGGGCGGGCATGACGTCATCCTCCCAGGGCGTCCACAGCCAGGAGTCCAGATACCAGCCCTCCAGGTCATAGCCGGTCTTGACGCACTCGGGAATCACCACGGGATCCGTGGCGCACAGGGTCTGATCCGGCAGCTGCGTGCCGCCGTTGGTGACAAAGCGCAGCCGGTAGGTCAGCGGCTGGAAGGCGTAGCCCTTTGCCTCGGCGTAGGCATCCGTCACGCTGCCCCGGTTGCCCAGCAGGGTAAAGCCGCTCAGCCCCGCAAAGGCCTCGTCCGCGATGGAGGTGACCTCCATGCCGTTGATGCTCTCCGGCACGCGGATCAGCGTCTCCCCGCCGTTGTACTGCGTCAGCTGCACGCCGTCCTCCGTCGCCTGCCAGTCGAAGGCATAGCCCCAGATGGCGTACAGGGTCAGATCATGGGCGGGCATGACGTAATCGGTGAAATCAACGGGCGTGTCGGAATATTCGTCGTCCGTCCAGCCCAGCAGGATCCGCTCATCCTGGGTGGGGCCGCTGATATCGGGCACCGCCTCCCCCGCGCCGAGGCTGATCTGTGCCAGGATCGCGCCGTCGGAGCAGTAGCTCAGCTGGTACACGTTGTAGGACAGGCCGCTGATGTCCGCGTAATCGATCAGCGTCGTCGCGTTCTCCGGGCCGTAGAGCATCACGCTTCCGCAGTCCGTGAAGCAGCCTTCGCCGATGGCCGTGGGCGCGGCAGCAAAGTCCACCCGCTCCAGCGCGTTGCAGTCGTAGATGGCGGCGGAATCCAGCGCGGTCAGCGTGGAGGGCAGCGTCAGGTTCGTCAGCCAGCTGCAGCCGGCGAAGGCGTCCCCGACGATGGCGGTCACGCCCTCGGGCACGCTGAAGGAGCCCTGCGTCTTGCCGGCGGGATAGCAGATCAGCCGGCCGTCACGGGCGTAGAGCACGCCGTCCACGGCGTAGAAACAGGGATTGTTCTCATCCACGGTGATGGCCGTCAGGTCGGTGGCGCGGCGGAAGGTTCCGGGGCGCACGTCCTCCACGATGGCGGACAGATGCACCGTCGTGACCCCCGGCGGGATCAGGTCGGCCATCAGGCCCACCACCATCGAGCCGTTCATGACCTCGGGGATGTCCAGCGCCTCCTCGGGATCCAGCAGGGACTTGAGGTAGCAACGGCCGTCGGCCTGGGTGATGACCGTGCCCGTGATCACGTAGGTCCACTTGGCGTAGAGGGTGATGTTGCTTTCGGGCATGGTATCCGTCTCAAAGTCCCAGGGCTCCAGACGGTGCCAGTCCTTGCACCAGCCCTCGAACACGCGGCTGGACCACACAGGCGTCTCGGGCTCGGGAATCGGCTCGCCTGCCTTGACAATCACGTCCTCGGGCTGCGTGCCGCGCTGGGTCTCGAAGTGCACGCGGTAGTAGTCGCCCGCGTCCAGGTAGAGCAGCTGCACGTCGGGGAAGTTTTCCTCCACATATTTGGCGATGGTGCTGTCATGGTAGGCGGCCACGGCCTTCACGCCGGTGAAGGAAATCTTCTGCAGGGAGTCCTCGGGGAGGTCGGTGGCGTAGCAGGTGAGGAGCTTCAGCGTGCCCAGGCCGTTCACTTTGCCGGTGATGGACTCCAGCGTGCTGGGGAGCGTCAGGACACGAAGGGGGACGCTATTCAGACCAAGGTTTGGCAGACTCGTAACGCCCTCGCTGATATACAACTCCTCCAGGTTGTCGCAGCCAGAGAAAATGCCGAAGGCGTTGCTTTGCAGTGTACAGTTCAAAACAACCTTCTTCAAATTGATACAGTTTCCAAAAGCACCGCTACCAATGGTTTGCAGGGTACTGGGCAAGGATACCTCTGTAAGATTCATGCAACCCCAAAAGTCCTCTGCATTGATACTGATTACACCTTCTGGAATTGTGATTTTTTCAATGCCTGAATGTGTAAAGACCTGTTCACCAATGGTCTGCAGGCTGCTGGGCAAAGACACCTCCTTCAGATTCTCGCAAGCAAAAAAGGCATAATCACCAATACTTGTTACACCTTCAGGAATCGTGATATGTTCTATACCTGCATTTCCAAAGGCATCGATACCAATGGTCTGCAGCGTACCTGGCAGTTCCATTTCCTTCAGATTTTTGCAATCATAGAAAGCGTAATCACCTATTTCTCTTGTACCATCAGGGAGCTCGACATGCTCTAACGCTGAACCACTAAAGGCATATAAGCCAATGGTTTGCAGCGTATTGGGCATCGATACTTCTTTCAAGCCTTTACAGTTTATGAAAGCATAGTCACTTATTGCTGTTATACCTTCATTCAATACTACCTTTTCAAGAAGGTCGGAAGTATTCAAGTCGTATCTTTCAACTGTTCCCAACGATCCTGGGAATGAAATCTCCCTGAGGTTATAGCACTGATTGAATGCGAATCTTCCTATTGAGGTCACTCCCTCAGGAATCACAACGCTTTCCAGCCCAGTGCCTGCAAAGGCTGACCCACCAATGGTTTGAAGTGAGTTCGGAAGAATAATTTCTTTCAAATTTCCACAGTATGCGAATGCAAATCCGCCAATATCTGTTACGCCATTTCCAACAGTAACATTCTGCAGATATTTACAAGCATAAAATGCACTTCCCCCAATATGAGTCACACTGTCAGGAATTTCAATATCAACCAGCCCAGAATAATAGAAAGCATGATCATCAATCGTTACCAGCGTATCAGGCAGGTATATATGCTTTAGATGATAAGTTCCCTGACAATTGACGATGGAAGTAACGCCAGTTGGCAAATAGATTGTTTCGACACTTTGGACGATACTAGGCACCTTGTAGATGTCAAATACGCCAGCATACTCGCTCGAGAATGCCAAAGCTTTTAGCTGAGCATCGATTCCCTCGTGCCACTCAATCGGCAAACCATTATAGGTCTTGGAAAGTGTTATCGCCTGCACGCCATTGGGAATTGTGATGTAATAGCAATCAATCACATCATCATAATCATCGTCCCGTGCCTCGATCTCGCACAGCGCGATGCTCTCCGCCGCATCGGGGATGTCCTCATAGGGGTACCACTCCGGCACGTAAGGCGTGGGCGTGGGCGTTGCGTCGGGATCCGGCGTCGCGGTGGGCGTGGGCGAGGGCGTGGCCGTCGGCGTGGGTGACGGCGTGGGCGTGCATTCCAGCCACTTCGCGTACAGCGTCACGTCCTGCGTGATTGGCTCCGAGAAGTCGAACAGCACGCTGCCGTTCAGCGACTTGTACCACCCCAGGAACGCATACCCATCCCGCGAGGGGGCCTTGGGTGCGCCGATCTTCTCGCCCCTGGCCACCAGAATGGGCTCCATCACGTCGCTCGACCCCGTGTACAGCGACACCGTGCACAGGTCCGAATGCGTGCACTCGTCCTGCCAGCGGCCCGTGTCGCCCTCCCAGTGCTTCTGCCACAGCTGGAAGGTCTTGCTGGTCAGCGGCACCTTTTTCATCTGGCTCGTGACGCTGCCCTGCTCCTTCTTCATGACAATGTGCCGCGCCTCGGCCGACGCCTCCGCGTCCACCGTCACGGTGTAGCACAGGGGCGCCTCCGTCGTGTAGGAGAACCGGCCCGCCACCCCCATGTAGCCGCTGATGCCCGCCAGCTCCAGCGACAGGTCGTAGCTGCCCGGGAAGCCCAGCCGCAGCGACAGGTTGTTTTCTATGCCCGCACGCATGGTCGCGCTGGCCTGCAGCGTGGCGCTGGGCGAGAGCAGGACATTCTTCCTGGTCAGCACGTTGTCCTCAGTGACGGACAGCTGCTGCTCCGCGCCGACGCTCATGGTGAACGTCGCCTCGCCGTTCAGGCTCAGGTTGACATACACATCCGTCCAGGCGCTCAGCACGCCCTCGCTGACCAGCGGCGCACGGAACAGCAGGAACGACCGCGTCAGCGACGAGCTCTGGTCCTCGCTGCCATCGTAGCTGACGTTGCCGGTGATGCTGCCGGTTTCCTTCGTCGTCAGCGAGACCGAGCTGATCTCCAGCCATTCATAATCCACCGAGCCCGTGACCGACAGGCCGATGGTTGCATCGCCCTTGACGGTCACGCCGTTGCTGTAGGACTTCTCGAACTTGAAGCTGCTTTGGTAACCCATTTCGGCCGTGGCGGCTCCCCGGGACACGGGCGCAAGGGTCACGCCCTCGCCCAGCTCCATGGCGTCCAAGTCCAGGTACAGGGGCACGTCCTCTGCGTGATAGGACTGCAGCGCCTCCGGCAGGGACAGGATCGTGCAGGCCGCCACCGCCGTGCCGTCCTCATAGGTCAGGGTGTCCAGGCGCACGGGCATGCCCTGCGACCAATCGCCCCGGGCAGGCAGATACACCTTGTCCCCCGCGCTGACCAGCCCCGCGTAGGGCTGCGCAAGCCGCAGCGTGCCGCCCTGCACGCTCCACGCGGAAGCGTCCATCTCGCTCAGGTCCAGCACCTCGGCGAAGAAGTCGAAGGTCGACAGGTTCCTGACCGTCATGCCGTGGCTCCGGGCATAGCGTAGCGCCTGCGAACCGTTGCGCGTGCGGATGACCGGCGCGTCCTCCTGCGGGAACGCGCTGTCCGATATCCGCGCCACCTGCACCGGAACGGTCAGCTCCCGAAGCGCGGCGTGCTCGGCGAAGGCGTTGTCGCCAATGGCGGTGACATACGCGCCGCCCAGCTGCGTGGGAATGGTCAGCTGCTCCGCCGACGCATCCGCATAGCCCAGGATTTCCGCCGTGCCGTCCTCCGTCAGACGGTACAGCCACTGCTCCTGCTGCAGCGGCTCCTCCTGCGCGGCCGCGACGCCCCACAGCGTCAGCAGGCACAGCGCCAGACACAGCATGGTCAGCCACCGGTATTGTTTCTTCATTTGCACAGCCTCCCGAAGTACGCGCGGAACAGCGCCGTCCCTGCTGGCTGTCATGCCCGCGGCGCTGTTCGGTCAGTCATTCTTCTTTGTACATTATTATACCGTCCGGCGCTGTACATTGCAAGGTCTGTTTGCCGGCCGCCCGCTTCATCGGCATCGCAGGGCCGTGCGCGTATTCCTTCAGGGATCCTCCGTGCTGTCGGGCTCGTCGTTGCGGCTGCGCAGCTGCTCCAGCGCCTGCTGGAACCGCCGGGGAAACGGTACCCCCGCCACCGCCAGATTCTCCAGAATGGACAGCCCCTCGTTGGCGATATAGAACCAGATCACCATGCTGCGGAAAATCGGCGCGTCCGTCCCCAGCGCACGGTCGAGCATCGCCGCCATCAGCACGAACAGCAGCATCAGGCACTTCCTGCATACGCCCGCAAAGCCCGCCTTGCTGTCCAGATGCCCGGTCGCGGTCTTCCCCGAGCGGCCCAGCCAGGCCACCGCCAGCCCCGTCACATAGTCGATGACCATGAAGGCCACCAGCACCAGCAGCATCGAGTCAAAGCCTCCGTACAGCCCCGCCACCACGCCCGCAAACGCGGCGGCCAGCTTCACGATTTTGTCCCACCAGGTCATACCCTTTCCTCCCCCGGGCCGCGGCGCAGCCCTGTATTCCCTTGACATTCTATGCTCCGGAGGCCCGGGATGACCCTGTCGGTCACGCGTCCGCCCAAGGGCATGAAAAAAACAGGCCGGCGATTGTCGCCAGCCTGTCTGATGGATCAGCCCTCCATGATGGGATCGACCTTTTTGCGGATTTCCCGCCGGATGCTCCACACGCAGTAGAGCATCGCCAGGATTTCCGAGAGCCACATGGCGCTCCAGGCCACGGGCAGCCCCGCGGTCTTCAGCAGCAGCGCGAAGCAGGGCAGCAGCACGATCACCTGCCGCAGACCCGTGCCCAGCATGTTCACCACGCCATTGCCCAGGCCCGAGGCGCACATGCCCAGGATGGTGGTCACCGCGCACAGGGCGAAGGTGCCGCACATGATCCGCACGGCGGGAATGCCGATGGCCAGCATGGCCTCGCTGGCATTGAACAGGCTCAGCAGCGGCCCGGGCAGGATGAAGAACACCAGCGACGCGATCAGCCCGATGCCCACGCCCCAGCACAGCGCGGTGCGGATGGTCTCCCGGATGCGCCCGCCCTTTTTCGCGCCGTAGTTGAAGCCCACAATGGGCAGGCAGGCCTGGCCCAGACCGTTCATGGGCATGAACATGAAGTTCTGCAGCTTGTAGTACACGCCGAAGAAGGCGATGGCCGTAGCGTCGGCCAGCAGCTGGTTGACGCCGAAGTTCATCACGCTGCCCATGGCCTGCATCAGGATGGTGGGGAAGCCCACCTTGTAAATGGCCAGGACGGTATGCTTCTCCAGGCGGAAGCGGCGGAAGTTCACCCGGACGTCGGGGTTGAGGAAGGTATTGAGGAGGATGGCGGTCAGCGCGCCCAGCCACTGGCCGATGACCGTGGCGATGGCCGCGCCGCGGATGCCCATGGCCGGGAAGCCCCAGTAGCCGAAGATCAGCACCGGATCCAGGATGATGTTGGTCACCGCGCCCACCACCAGGGACAGCATGCTGAACATGGTGCGTCCCGACGCCTGCAGGAAGCGCTGGAACATGGTCTCCAGGAAGGTGCCCATGCACAGCGCCATGCACACCTGCAGGTAGATGCCGCATTTTTCCGCGATGTCCGGGTCAGGGGAGAGCGCCCGGCCAATGGCCTTGGCGCCGGGCAGGCCCACCACCGTGAACAGCAGGGAGGAGACGATGGCCAGCACCACGCCCGTGGCGGCCGCCTTGCCCACCTCCTCGCGCTTGCCCGCGCCCAGCAGCCGGGAGATCAGCGCGTTGATGCCCACGCCCGTGCCCACGGCCAGGGCGATCATCAGGATCTGGATGGGATACGCCAGGGAGGTGGCCGCCAGCGCGTTCTCGCCGATCTGCGCCACGTAGATGCTGTCCACAATGTTGTACAGCGACTGCACCACCAGCGACAGCATCAGCGGAAACGCCATGGAAAGCAGCAGCCGTTTGATGGGCATAACCCCCATCTTGTTCCGGCCCTGAGCCTGTTTGTTCTGCGTCATACATTACACCTCGAATAAGATTCGCCGGCCCTGGGCGTATGGGGCGTCCGGCAGGCGTCGTCCGGCACGGGATTGCTCCCCTTCCGGGAAAATTTGAGCGCAGCGAAGCACAGCCAGCGCGAAAGGACGCTGCGCAAAGGTTGTCATGCGGATGGGCATCCGGCTTTACGCCAGCGTGAAGGAGAAGAAATCCACCGCGCCCGTGCCATGGAAGGAGAAGTACAGGTCACGCACGCCCTCCACCGGCCGCAGGGCCGCGGACAGCGCCTGCCAGAACCCGCAGGGCTGAACGGGAATCTCCGCCAGCGCCTCGCCCTCCGGCTCCGTCGATACCCGAAGCACGCCCTCGCCGCTGCCCCGCACCACCACGCTGATGCTCGCCGGAGCATGCAGGTCGAAGGAGCGGAAGCCCGCGCAGGCTCCCTCCTGCAGATTGGCCACATACTGATCGCTGCGGCCCATGTGATCCGGCGCGTCCTGGGTCAGGTAGGGATGAACCCCCGCCGGCGTGGGGAACACCTTGTAGGCGAACACGCCCTCCCGGGAGCGCAGGCAGCTGGCGATCCGCGCCTCGTAGCTGCCAAGGCCCGGCAGGGGGCCGTCATGCAGGCCGCTGCTGGTGATGCGCACCTGGGGGATCGACCCGTCCGGCAGAATGGTCACCGGCTCCATACAGCCCTGCCGGGCGTACTGGATCAGGTTCGTCTGCCGGTGGTAGCTGATGTAGTGCCGTCCGTTCACGGTCAGCAGGCCCCCGTGGGTGTTGCCCAGGTAGTTCACGGCGGATTCCTCCGTGATGCCGTCCAGGCCCACGTCGCCGATGCTCACCACCGTCCCGCCGAAGCGGTAGGGGCCGTCCACCCGCTCGCTCAGGGCGCAGCAAAGCTCATGGCTGCGCTGGGAGCAGTAGATGAGGCAGTACCGCCCGCCGATCCTCCTGGGGGAGCTGGCCTCGAAGAACGCATGCCCCTCATAGGGCGTGCCCGCCGCGTCGTCGTAGCCGACGAGCACCCGCTTCGGCTGGCCGATGACGGTCATCATGTCCCTGTCCAGCTCCACCACGTAGCAGCCGTCGGCCACGCGCTTCTTGCCGGCCACCTTGGCCCGCAGCGGCGGGATGTTCGGCACCGCGATGCCCGTGAACATGTACACGCGGCCGTCGTCGTCCACCAGCACCCCGGGGTCGAAGGTCAGCAGCTCGCCCTCCCGGGAGCCCAGGGCGTGGCCGTCCGGCCAGGACACCATGCCCGCGTACTCATACCGGCCCGCGGGGGTGTCGCACACCGCCACGGAGGTGGGGCCCACCTCGCCCCGCAGATCCAGGGTGTAGTACATGTAGTAGCGGCCGTCCGGGCCCTGCACCACGTCCGGCGCCTGCATCTTGCGCTCACCCCGGGGGCTCTGCGGATCCTGGCTGCGGGTGTAGATCACGCCCTCATAGCGCCAGTCGGACAGATCCTGCGCCGGGGCCGACCAGCAGACGTAATCGTTGACGCAGTAATCCTCCCCGCCGAAGGCGTCGTGGGAACCGTAGATGTACACCCGGTCCCCGAACAGGCGGGGCTCCGCGTCGGGAATGTACTCATAGCCGGGCAGATAGGGATTGACCAGCTGCTTCTTCATCAGTATACCTCCTCACGCAGCGGCCTGGCCGAGGGCCAGACGCTTCTCCCGGGCCTGGGCCAGCCGGGCCTTCTTCGCCCTGCGGATGCTGAAGGCATGCTCATTGGCCCGCACCAGCAGGAAGATCAGGAACGCGAAGCCCGTGAACACCTGCTGGGCCGTGCCGGAAAACTGCATGACGCTCAGCCCCGTCTGGAACATGCGGATGGTCATGGTGCCCACCA
>JBJEYH010000323.1:0-2493 GCA_051886675.1 Aristaeellaceae bacterium | reverse complement strand
ACGACGTTCACCATCGTGTTGAACAGGCCCACGGCCGTGGACAGAGAATACTGCTGGTTCTCAAGGCCGGTGCGGTAGGTGTAGGTGGAGAGCACGTCCGCGACCTCGTAGGTGGACGGATTGTACAGCAGCAGGATCTTCTCGTAGCCGACGTTGAGGATGTTGCCCATGCGCAGGATGAACAGGATGGTGATGGTGGGCATCAGGCCCGGCAGCGTGATGTGAATCACCTGCTGCAGCCGGTTCGCGCCGTCGATGCGGGCGGCCTCATACTGCTCCTGGTCGATGCCGGAGAGCGCGGCGAGGTAGATGATGGAGTTCCAGCCGATGCCCTGCCAGATGTCCGAGAGGATGTAGATGGGGTAGAAGTACTTCGGGTTGGCCAGCAGGTTCTGCCGCTGCGCGCCGAACAGCTCCATGATCTGCGGGAACAGGCCGTTCTCCATGCAGTAGATCTTGAGCAGCGAGCAGGTGACCACCAGCGAGATGAAGTACGGCATGTAGGTGATCGTCTGCACGGTGCGCTTGAACTTGTTGCTGCGCACCTCGTTGAGCAGCAGCGCCAGCAGAATCGGCGCCGGGAAGCCGAAGAGGATCGTCAGCGCGGAGATGGTGAAGGTGTTGCGCAGCAGGCGCCAGAAGTACGGGTCCTTGAAGAAGGTTTCAAACCACATGAACCCGACCCAGTTGCTGCCCCAGATGCCGCGCGTCGGGCGGTAGTTCTTGAACGCGATGACCAGGCCGTACATCGGCTTGTAGCAGAAGAGGATCAGGTAGACGATGATCGGCAGAATCAGCAGGTACTTGTACTTGTGCTTCTGGAAATCGATGGCGAGGCGCTTGAAGAACGGCGCTTCCTTATAGACAGGAGCAGGCTTTGCCGGTTGACCTTGCATAGCTTGGCGGCCTCCTTTTGTGAGCTGAAGACGGGCGGCGGAGACGTGCTCCGCCGCCCGTCAGATGTTCAGGTCAGAAGATACAGACAGGGAAAGGGATTAGCGGGCGAGGTAGCGGTCGTAGCAGTCCTGACGGATCTTGAGGATCTTGCTCAGGTTGTAGGTCTCCGCATCCTTGAGGTACTTCTCCCAGGTGGCGTCGTCGTCGATGTCCATCGTGCCGGTCATGAAGGCGGTGAAGCTCTCCGTGACGTAGGTGCCGATGCTGCCGCCGTAGATGTTGATGAGGTCCATCTCATCGACGGTGAAGGTCACGCCGACCGGCCAGCGCCAGCCGCCGGTGACGGCGAGGTTCTGCTCCTCATCCTCGAAGTTGTAGAACCAGGTGTTGTTGGCCTCGATGGCCGCCGGGGCGTTCTTCAGGTAGAGCAGGTTGGTGGCCTGGATGCCCGTGCCGCCGTAGGTCATGCCGTTGTACTTGCGCATCGGCTCGGTGTCCGGATCGTTCGTGACCAGCTCGGTGAAGGCCGGGACGCCGTCCTCGCCGTAGTTCCAGGAGACGCCCTCGTTGCCGTAGTTCCAGTAGAGGAAGCCCTCCTGCGTGTAGGCGTAGTCGAGCATCTGGAGGCAGAGCTTCATGGTCTCCTCGTCAGCGGTCTTGGTGATGACGCCGGTGTAGTTGCCGATGCCGAAGCCGCCCATCACGGAGGACAGGCTGCCGTCATCCGCCTTCGGATACGGGATGCCGACCCAGACGGGCTCCAGGCCGCTGGACTTGCGCTCGTTGTTCCAGTTGTTCATCTGGCCCATGGAGGTGACGGAGATGCCGCACTGGTCGTTGTGGATCTTCGCCTTGATGGAGGTGTCGTCCAGGGTGAGCACGTCCTGATCCATCAGGCCCTCATCCCAGAGCATGTTCAGCCAGGAGAGGTAATCGCGGAACTCGGGCTGCACCTGGCCCAGGCCGACCTTGCCGTCCTTGACGAACCAGCTCCAGCCGGCGTTGGTGGTGCCGTAGGCGCCAAACGCGCCCGCCAGGCCGTTGTACTGGAAGCGGCTCATGGCGAAGGAGAACTTCGCGCCGTACTTCTCGTTGAAGACGCGGATCACGTTCTCAAACTCGGAGATGGTCGTCGGGATTTCCAGGCCGCACTCGTCAAGCCAGTCCTTGCGCACGACCGGGCCGAGGTAGGTGTCGTTCCAGCCGCCGTCCTCGCGGAAGAAGCCGAAGGCGTAGTACTTGCCGTCGTCCGTCTTCATCGCCTTGTCGTAGGCCGGGTTGGTCTGCAGGAAGGCGTAGTAGGCGGGCGCGTACTCCTGAATGTAGGGGGTCAGGTCCCAGATCACGCCGTCCTCGAGCAGGAGGTTGGCCTGATCCATGAAGTAGCCCGTCATGATGTTGGGCAGGGAGGAGGGATCGGCCATCAGCGTGTTGGTGAACACGGCGGGCGTGGTGCCCGTGGTCGGGAACATCCACTCGATGTTCACGCCCAGGTTCTCATTGAGGCCGACGTGGAACGGGGACTCCTTCCAGCTGACGAACTTCTCATGCGGGGAGCAGTTCTCCTGGATGTACCAGGTGACGGTCTTGTCGGTG
>JBJEYH010000322.1:0-2499 GCA_051886675.1 Aristaeellaceae bacterium | reverse complement strand
GCGGACGTGCATCTGGTGGGCAAGGAGATCGTGCGCTTCCACACCATCATCTGGCCCATCATGCTCCACGCCCTTGGGCTGCCCCTGCCCAAGCAGGTGTTCGGCCACGGCTGGCTGGTCATCGACGGCAAGAAGATGGGCAAGTCCGTGGGCAACGTGGTGGATCCCGTGGTGCTGTGCAGCCGGTATTCCTCCGACGCGGTGCGCTACTTCCTGATGAGGGAGATGCCCTTCGGCTCCGACGGCGAGTTCACCCTCAAGGCCATGCTCACCCGCATCAACGCCGACCTGGCCAACGACCTGGGCAACCTGGTCTCCCGGACGGTGGCGATGATCGAGAAGTACTTCGGCGGCGCCATCACCGCCATGGATGCGGTGGACGAGAGCATCGACCGGCCCCTGTGGGATCTGGCCGAGGCGACCCCCGCCCGGGTGGAGGAGCAGGTCAACGCCTTCCAGTTCTCCGGCGCGCTGCAGGAAATCTGGAAGCTCATCGGCGAGTGCAACAAGTATATCGACGTCACCCAGCCCTGGGTGCTGGGCCGCGACGAGGACCGCAGGGGCCGTCTGGCGACCGTGCTGTACACCCTGGCCGAGTGCGTGCGCCGGGTGGCGGTGATGATCAGCTTCGTGATGCCCCGCACGCCCGAGCGGATCTTCGCCCAGATCGGCGTGACCGATCCTGATCTCAAGACCTGGGAGAGCATCGTCAAGCCCTTCGGCGCGCTGCCCCTGGGGCTGAAGGTCTGCAAGGGCGAGGCGCTGTTCCCCCGTCTGGACATCCAGAAGGAGATCGAGCGGGACAATCCCCCCGCCGAGGAAGCCCCCAAGGCTGAGAAGAAGCCCGACAAGAAGAAGGACAAGAAGGAGCAGAAGCATCAGGCGCCGGAGTTCCCGGCGGAGATCGCCTTCGACGACTTCTGCAAGTGCAAGATCCAGGTGGGCCGGGTGCTGTCCTGCGAGAAGGTGGAGAAGAGCAACAAGCTCCTGCGCTTCCGCCTGTCCTTCGGCAAGGACGGCGAGCGCACCATCCTCAGCGGCATCGCCAAATATTACGATCCCGCGACCCTGGTGGGCAAACAGGTGGTGGCCATCACCAACCTTGCGCCCCGCAAAATTGCCGGCGAGGAGAGCCAGGGCATGATTCTCTCCGGCGTGGACGATCAGGACAACCTGCGCCTGGTGGCCGTGGGCGAGGGCCTGGAGGACGGTGCCATCATCGGATGATCGAGCTGTTCGATTCCCACTGCCACGTGGACGATGAGAAGTTCGACGCCGGCCGGGAGGAGGTGCTGGCCCGCATGCGGGAGCGGGGCGTCACACGCTTCGCCGTCATCGGGTCGGACATGCCCACCTCCCGGCGCAGCGCGGATTTCGCCGCCTGTCACGAGGGCTGCTGGGCAGCGGTGGGGGTGCATCCCCACGAGGCCAAGGACTGGCAGGAGGGCGACGAGGATCGCCTGACCGCCTGGCTGAAGGAGGAACGGGTCGCGGCCATCGGCGAGATCGGCCTGGACTACTACTACGACCTGTCCCCCCGGGAAACCCAGCGGGAGGTATGCCTGAAGCAGATGGAGTTGGCCTGGCAGCTGGACGTGCCGGTGGTCTATCACGTCCGCGACGCCCACCAGGACATGCTGGATCTGATGAAGGCCCGGAAGGGAAAGCTCTCCGGCGGGATCATCCACTGCTTTTCCGGCAGCTGGGAGATCGCCAGGGAGTACCTGAAAATGGGGTTCTACATCAGCTTCGCCGGGCCCGTCACCTTCAAGAAGGCCCCCAAGCTGCAGGAAGCCGCCATGAACGTGCCCATCGACCGCCTTCTGGTGGAGACGGACAGCCCCTACCTGGCGCCGGAGCCTGTCCGCGGGCACCGCAACGAGCCCGGCAACGTGTACTACGTGGCGGAGAAGATCGCCGCGCTGCGGGGCATGCCCCTGGAGGAGCTTGCCGCCTGCACCACCCGCAACGCCCTGGCGGCCTACCGCATCGGGTGAAAACATGATATCCGCAGGGGACGCTCCGGCTGACCGGGGCGTCCCCTTTGCGACGGGAGGAAGCGGTTGCGTGAAAAGCGGCGGCGTGCTATAATAAGCTGATTATCCATGCGGAGGTGGCGGCGGTGATCACGGCGGTGTGCATGAATCCTGCCTTTGACAGGACGGTGACGGTGGATGCCCTCATGCCCGGGCAGGTCAACCGCATCCGCCAGGCCCGGACGGACATGGGCGGCAAGGGCGTGAACGTGGCGGTGGTGGCCCGGCGGCTGGGGCTGGAAGCCCAGTGCGTGGGCTGCATGGGTCAGGAGGGCGCGGAGCGCTTCGCCGCCATGATGGACGCGGAGGGTCTGCCGCACCGGTTTCTGACCATCCCGGGGACGCTGCGCACCAACACCAAGGTGGTCAGCCTGGACGGCTCGGGCGTGACGGAGCTGAACGAGCCCGGCGCGGCCCTGACGGCGGACACGCTGGAGCAGTTCTTCCGCCTGGCGGAGGAAGC
>JBJEYH010000321.1:0-11300 GCA_051886675.1 Aristaeellaceae bacterium | reverse complement strand
GCGCCCTTTGACTACCGGGTGGCCTCCCTGACCATGGACAGGGACACGCTCTACCATCGCATCGAGCGGCGGGTGGACATCATGCTGGACATGGGCCTTGTGGAGGAAGTCCGCCGCCTGCTGGACAGCGGCGTGCCTGCCGGGGCGCAGGCCATGAAGGGCCTGGGCTACAAGGAAATGATCCCGTACCTGCGGGGCGAATGCGCCCTGGAGGAGGCCGTGTATCAGCTGAAAAAGGGCACGCGGCACTACGCCAAGCGGCAGCTGACCTGGATGCGCCGGGAGGAGGACGTCCTGTGGGTGGACAGCCTGGCTCCGGACGCCTTCGGCCGGCTGAAAAACTGGTATACAAGAGGAGAAGAAGCATGACCATTGAGGAACGGATTGCCCGGGCGGAGGCTGGATTGAAGGACGCCTTCGCCCGGATCGACGCCATGGAGGAGCTTGGCACCCGCCGGGTGCTGGACGCCTTCCAGAAGCATCAGGTGGCCTACCGGCACTTTGCCCCCACCACCGGCTACGGCTATGACGACGTGGGCCGGGACAACCTGGAGCGCATCTTTGCCGAGCTCTTCGGCACGGAGGCGGCCATCGTCCGGCCGCAGATCGCCAGCGGCACCCATGCCATCAGCCTGTGCCTGTTCGGCCTGACCCTGCCGGGGGATCACATCCTGTCCGCCACGGGCACGCCCTACGACACGCTGGAGGAGATCATCGGCTGGGGCGAGGGCGAGGCGCCCATGGGCTCGCTGAAGGAAATGGGCGTCACCTACGGCCAGGTGGAGCTGAAGGACGGGCATATCGACGTGGAGGCGGTGGACCGGGCCATCACCCCGAGGACGAAGCTGGTCATCGCCCAGCGCAGCCGAGGCTATGCCTGGCGGCCCTCGCTGATGCCGGAGGAATTCGCGCCTCTGGCGGAGATGCTGCACACCCGTCATCCCGGCGTGCGGCTGATGGTGGACAACTGCTACGGCGAGTTCGTCTGCGACAGGGAGCCCAGCCATTACGGCGCGGACGTGTGCGTGGGCAGCCTGATCAAGAACCCTGGCGGCGGCCTTGCGCCCACCGGCGGCTACATCGTGGGCGACACGGAATCCGTCACCCGCATTGCCTACCGGCTGACGGCCCCGGGCATCGGCCTGGAGGTTGGCTCCTACGCCGCCAGCTACCAGCCCTTCTACCAGGGGCTGTTCATGGCGCCCCACACCGTGGCCCAGGCGCTGAAGACCGCCTGCCTTGCGGCGCGGGTGTTCGAGGAGCTGGGCATGCAGACCACGCCTCCCGCGGCCCAGCCCCGGGCGGACATCATCCAGGCCATCCAGATGGGCACGCCCGAGCGTCTGGTGGCCTTCTGCCAGGGGATTCAGATGGCCTCGCCCATTGACAGCATGGCCCTGCCCGAGCCCTGGGACATGCCCGGCTACACCGATCAGGTGGTGATGGCCGCGGGCACGTTTGTGGCGGGGGCGTCGGTGGAGCTGAGCGCGGACGCGCCCATGCGCGAGCCCTACACCGCCTATCTGCAGGGCGGGCTGACCTACGCGCACGGGCGGATCGCCCTGGCCCGCGCGCTGGAGCGCATGGTGCAGGTGGGCGCGCTGACCCTGGACTGACCGGAAACATGAAACCGCCTTCCCGAGCATACATCGGAATGCAAGGAAGGTGGTTTTTTCATGTCTGAAAAGCGCAACGGGGTACAGGAGCTGAAGCCGAAGACGCGGCCGCGCATGGAGCCGAAGGCCGACGCGGAACCACCGGCTGCTGCGGAAGGGAAGCCGGCCGTCACCTGGCGTGAGCAGCTGAAGCGCAAGCCCGGGGAGGAGCTGCTGAAGAACCTGGCCGTGGCCTCGGCGCTGGTGGTGTGCGCCCTGGCGCTGCGCAGCGGGGCCGTACCGTCCCTGACACAGCCCACGGACGCGGTGCTGGCGGCGGTCAGCGGGGATACGCTGCTGGACGAGCAGCTGGGCAAGCTGTCCTTTGTCAGCGCGCTGTTTCCGGAGGCGACGCTGGTGTTCGGCGAGCAGGCGGAGGAAACGCTGGCCATGCCGGTATCCGGCGGGACGGTGGCCCATGCCTGGAGCGAAGAAGAGCCCTACATCAGCTGGACGTGCGCCTCGGGACAGGTGGTGTCCTCCCTGGACGGGGAGGTGTCCGGGGTGTACCACGGCAACGATGAGGAGCGCATTGTCCAGGTGACATCGGACAGCGGCCTGTCCTGCGTGTACGGGAACATCGAAACGGCGGCGGTGGCGGCGGGGGACGCGGTGCGCGCCGGGGACGTGCTGGGTACGCTGCTGCCGGGGGCGGAGTGCGTGATGGAGGTGCGCCGCAACGGCTGCAGCGTGGATCCCGCCGCGCTCATGGAGGCGTCGCCATGAGGCTGAGGATCCTTCGCCTGGGCCATACGGACGTCCTTCTCCACGCAGGAACGCTGGCCTTCGCGCTGTACATGCTGCTGCTGGGGCAGGGCCGGCTGCTGCTGGCGGGCATGGGATCCATCCTCCTGCATGAGGGCGCGCATGCCGCCATGGCCGCGGCGGCGGGGCATCCGCCGGAGGAGGTGGAGCTGACGCCGCTGGGGGCGGTCATGCGCCTGGACGAGGAGGACGCGCTGCCCGTGGGCTGGCGGCTGGCGGTGATCCTGGCGGGCCCCGCCATGACGCTGACGCTGTGCGCCGCCGCGCTGTTCCTGACGAAGGCGGGATGGCTGACGATGGCGGCGGGGCGGATGCTTTTCCGGTGCAACCTGACGCTGCTGACGCTGAACCTGCTGCCCGTCATGCCCCTGGACGGCGGGCGGCTGACGGCGCTTATGCTGGGGAGGCTCCTCAGGCCGCAGACGGTGCGGACGGTGATGCGGCTGCTTGGCGCGGCGATGGGCTTTGCCTGCATCCTTGCGAACCTGTGGGTCACCTGGCGGTACGGGGGATGGAACCTGTCCCTGGCGGCGGCGGGATGCTTCATGCTCTACGGGGGCGCTGTATCGGCCACCACCGCCGCCATGCAGGAGCTGCGGACCTTTATGGACAGGCGGATCCGCATGGAGCAGCGGGGCTTCAGCGCGGCCTGGTGCGTCAGCGCCACGGAAAAGCTGCCCCTGCGCCGGGCGGTGAAGCTGATGCATCCCCGGCGGCACACGCTGTTCTGCGTGACGGGGGAGCGGGGCGGCGTTCGCGTGCTTCCGGAGGAACGGGTCATCGACGCCTACCTGCGGCAGCCCGGAGAAAATTTGGGAAAAGTTGACGCTTCTGCCCGTTGACAGATGCTGTTGCCTGTGATATCTTATGTTAGCCATTAATAACTCACGGGAGATGAGTTTTCTCTATGGATAAAAAGCAGCCTGCGGCAAAGCGCGAAAACGTGGCGCAATTGCAGCCCGGCGAATGGGGCATCGTGGACACGGTGGGCGGCGAAGGCGCGCTGCACCGGCATCTGCTGGACATGGGCATTACCCCCGGCGTGCATGTGACACTGCGCAAGACCGCGCCCATGGGCGATCCGCTGGAGATTCACCTGCGGGGCTATTCCCTGACGTTGCGCAAGGACGACGCGGCCAGGATCACCCTGCGCCAGGAGGAGGAGCAGGAATGAGCCAGCAGTATACCTTTGCCCTTGCGGGCAATCAGAACAGCGGCAAGACCACCCTGTTCAACGTCCTGACAGGATCCAACCAGCATGTGGGCAACTGGCCCGGCGTGACGGTGGAGCAGAAGACAGGCGTTCTTCTGCACCATCATCACGGCGGGTCGGGTCATTTTGGCGCGCCGGCCTTCGGCGGGAAGAGGGACAAGGCCGAGAACAACGACATCCGCATCGTGGATCTGCCGGGCATCTACTCCCTGTCGCCCTACTCCATGGAGGAGATCGTCAGCCGGAACTTCATCACCCTGGAAAAGCCGGACGTGGTGATCAACATTGTGGACGCCACCAATCTGGAGCGCAATCTGTACCTGACGCTGCAGCTGCTGCAGCTGGGGACGCCGGTGGTCATCGCGCTGAACATGATGGACGAGGTGCGCGCCCACGGCGACGTGATCAAGGTCGATGAGCTGTCCAAATGGCTGCAGGCGCCGGTGGTGGCCATCTGCGCCCGGAAGGGCGAGGGCATTGACGAGCTGGTGCGTCTGGCCATCGACGCGGCGGAAAACCATCGTCCCGCGCCCCGGGTGGATATCTGCACCGGCGCGGCCCACAAGGCGCTGCATGCCATCATCCATCTGGTGGAGCCCAAGGCGCAGGCGGTGGGGCTGAATCCCCGCTACGCCGCCACCAAGCTCTTCGAGGGCGACGACCCCATGAAGGAAATGCTCCAGCTCACCGAGGACGAGAACCACATCATCGAGGAAATCCTCACCGAGATGGAGCAGACCGAGGGCATGGAGCGCGCGGCCGTCATGGCGGACGTGCGCTACCGCTACATCGAGCGGCTGCTGGAGAAGAGCTACATCCGCGGCAGCCGGGACGATGACGAGCCCACCAAATCCGACAAAATCGACCGGCTGCTGACCCATCCGGTGATGGCCATCCCCGTGTTCATCCTGATGATGCTGCTGGTGTTCTGGATCACCTTCGGGCCCTTCGGCACGTGGGTGGCGGACGGCTTCGCCGCGCTGGTGGACGGGGGCATCGGGTTCATCGGCGACGCGCTGGCCAGGGCGGACGTGGCCGTCTGGCTGCAGGAGCTGATTGTCAGCGGCGTGCTCACGGGCGTGGGCAGCGTACTGTCCTTCATGCCCACGATTGTGATTCTGTTCATGTGCCTGTCCATCCTGGAGGACAGCGGCTACATGGCCCGCGCGGCCTTCCTGATGGACAAGCCCCTGCGCCGCCTGGGGCTCAACGGCCGCAGCTTCATCCCGATGATCATGGGCTTCGGCTGCACGGTGCCCGCGGTGATGTCCGCCCGGAGCATGAGCAGCCGCCGCGACCGCCGCTTCACCATCCTGCTGACGCCCTTCATGTCCTGCGGCGCGAAGGTGCCGGTGTACGCGCTCTTCGCCGCGGCCTTCTTCAACGACAACAAGGTGCTGGTCATGTCGCTGATGTACCTGGGCGGCATCCTGGTGGCGATCCTGGCGGGGCTGATCCTCAAGCGGGTGCTGTTCCACGGCGACGCGGCCCCCTTCATCATGGAGCTGCCCGCCTACCGCCTGCCCACCCCCCGAAACGTCCTGCGCAACATGTGGGACAAGGCCAAGGACTTTGTCCAGCGGGCCTTCACGGTGATTTTCCTGGCGACCATCGCGGTGTGGTTCCTGCAGTCCTTCAACTTCCGCTTTGAGGCGGCGGCATCGGTGCAGGACAGCATCCTGGGAACCCTGGCGGGCGTAATCGCGCCGATCTTCGCGCCGCTGGGCTTCGGCACGGTGGAAGCCTCCACGGCGGTGCTCACGGGCATCATGGCCAAGGAGAGCGTGGTCAGCACGCTGGCGGTGCTGGCGGGCGTGGACGCCGAATCCGGCGCGATGCTGGCGGCGCTGCACGGGGTGTTCCCGTCGGTGGCGTCGGCGCTGTCCTTCCTGACGTTCATCCTGCTGTACATGCCCTGCGTGGCCGCCTTCGCCGCCATGAAGCGTGAGCTGGAGAGCCGCACCTGGGCCGTGTGCAGCGCCCTTGGCCAGTGCGGCGTGGCCTGGGTGTGCGCGCTGGTGGTGTACCGCGTGTGCCTGCTGCTGGGTCTGTAATATCGCGCAAATCCTCCGAAAACGTAGAAAATGCGGACAGTTTTGACAACTTATCGGCGGAAAAGCCCGCTATCCATTGACAATCCGCTCCGAAAACACTATAATTTTCCCATACAGGCATTTCATCTGCCGCCGCTTCGGCGGAAGCATCATGAGGAGGTACAATTTCGATGGATATTCAACAGCTTCAGTCCATCTGCCGTCAGGTGAGGCGCAACATTATCACCATGACGTGCAAGGCGGGCGCTGGCCATCCGGGCGGATCCCTGTCCGCCACCGAGGCCTTTGTCGCGCTCTACTTTGACGTGATGAAGGGCGTCGATCCCAAGGATGACAAGAATCCCAACCGTGACCGCTTCGTCCTGTCCAAGGGCCATGCGGCGCCCGGCCTGTACGGCACGCTGTGCGAGCGGGGCTTCTTCGGCCGCGAGGAGTTTGACAAGTTCCGCCAGCTGGGCGGCATCCTGCAGGGCCACCCCGATGTGAAGAAGTGCCCGGGCATCGACGCGTCCACCGGCTCCCTGGGCCAGGGCATTTCCATCGCCGTGGGCATGGCGCTGGGCGCCAAGCACACCGGCAATCCCTGCCATGTGTATACCATCATCGGCGACGGCGAGAGCCAGGAGGGCATGGTCTGGGAGGCTTCCATGGCCGCCGCCCACTACAAGCTGGATAACCTGACCGTCATCTTCGACCACAACGGCATGCAGATCGACGGCACCAACGACGAGGTCATGTCCCTGGGCGATGTGGACGCCAAGTGGCGCGCCTTCGGCTACGACGTGATCGACGTCGCGGACGGCAACGACATGCAGCAGGTGCTGGATGCGCTGCACGCCCCCGCCTGCCCCGGCAAGCCCCGGCTGATTCACCTGCATACCCTCAAGGGCAAGGGCGTCAGCTACATGGAAGGCCAGGTTGGCTGGCACGGCAAGGCGCCCAACGCTGAGCAGGCCGCTGCGGCACTGAAGGAACTGGAGGGCTGAGGATCATGGAGAAGAAAGCAATCCGCGTGGCCTACGGCGAGGCCATTGTGAAGCTCGCCGAGAAGAACGACAGGGTGGTCGTGCTGGACGCCGATCTGGCTGCCGCCACCATGACCAACGGCTTCAAGAAGGCCTATCCCGACAGGTTCTATGACTGCGGCATCGCCGAGGCCAACATGGTCGATATGGCGGCCGGCATGTCCACCATGGGGCTGATCCCCTTCTGCTCCACCTTCGCCGTGTTCGCGGGCCGCAGCTATGACCAGATCCGCAACGGCGTGTGCTATCCCAAGTTCAACGTGAAGTTCGGCTTCTCCCACGCGGGCATCACCCTGGGCGAGGACGGCGGCTCCCATCAGGCCATCGAGGACATCGCCATCATGCGCGTGCTGCCCAACATGACCGTGTTCGTTCCCGCCGACGCCAACGAGTGCTACAAGTGCGTGGAGGCCGCCGCGGAAATCCACGGCCCCGTGTACATCCGCACCGCCCGTCTGCCTTCCCCCGTGTATGACGAGCGGCCCTTCCAGGTGGGCAAGGGCAATGTGATCAAGGACGGCAAGGACTGCGTCATCTTCACCTGCGGCATCATGCTGGAGCACTGCCTGGAGGCTGTGCAGATCCTGGCGGAGCAGGGCATCGACGCGGCGCTGGTGTCCCACCACACCCTCAAGCCCTTCGACGAGGAAATCACCCGCGCCTACGCGGCCAAGTGCGGCAAGGTCTTCACGGTGGAAGAGCATTCCATCATCGGCGGCCTGGGCGACGCGGTGGCGGCTTCCCTGTGCGGCATGGGTCTGGCCCACTTCGAGAAGATCGGCATCAACGACGTGTTCGGCCAGTCCGGCAAGCCTGCCGATCTGCTGAAGGCCTACGGCCTCACCGGCGCGCAGATCGCCGAGCGGATCATGAAGGCGTAAGCGAAATACAGGCGGGCGGCGTTCCTTCCACAAGCGGGGAACGCCGCCCTTTTCTATTGCTGGGGGAGGAGATTATCATGGTCAGGTGGGCAACGGAGGCGGATATTGACCGCATCAACGTGCTGCGCAGGCAGGTCAGCGACGTGCATGTGCAGGGCAGGCCGGACGTGTTCCACGGCTTCAATGAGGCGCTGGCGGCCAGGGCAGGGGAGCTGATCCGGCGGGAGGACGCGGGCATCGCCGTGTGCGAGCGGGAGGGCGTAATCGAAGGCTTTGCGTCCATCCTGTATGTGGACAGACCCGCATCGCCCTACCGGTACGCGCAGCACTTCCTGCACATTGAGGAATTCGGCGTGGACGAGGCCTGCCGCCGTCAGGGCGTGGGCAGGGAGCTGATGGAATGGATCCGCCGTCTGGCCTCGGAGACGGGCTTCACCCGGATCGAGCTGGACATGTGGGCCTTCAACGAGAGCGCGCTGGACTTCTACGAGGCGGTGGGCTTCAAGGTCTACCGCAAGTACATGGAGCTGTTCACGGAGAATGCATAAACAAACGGGCGGCACGCGTGTTCCATCGCACACGTGCCGCCCGCATTCTGTGTCCTTACAGCTCGACCTCGGTCTCCAGGGTGAAGCGCTGGTAGGTCTGGCCGTCCCGCTCCACGGTTTCCGTCCACATGGAGGCCGGACGCACCCACAGGCCCTTTTCGCCGTACAGCGCGCGGTAGACCACCATGTATTCGCCGGTCTCGGAGTTGGTAGCCACGCCCACCACCTGGTACAGGCCGCCCTTGAAGTGCCGGTAAATGCCGGGTTTGATGTCAGGACGCTCATCAGAGAAGATCATTATTTCAACACCTTCCTTAAAAAGTCGCGGGTTCGCTGCTGCTGCGGATTGCCGAAGACCTCGTCCGGATGGCCTTCCTCCACGATGACGCCCTCGTCCATGAAGATCACGTGATCCGCCACCTCCCGGGCAAAGCCCATCTCGTGGGTGACAACCGCCATGGTCATGCCGTCGTCCGCCAGCTGCTTCATCACGTCCAGCACCTCGCCGACCATCTCGGGATCCAGGGCGGAGGTGGGTTCGTCAAAGAGCATCACGTCGGGGTTCATGGCCAGCGCGCGGACGATGGCGATGCGCTGCTGCTGGCCGCCGGACAGCTGCCGGGGATAGTTCTTCGCCTTGTCCTGAAGGCCCACGCGGGTCAGCAAGCGCATGGCGTTGGCCTCGGCCTCCTCCTTGCTCTGATGCTTGAGCCTGGTGGGGCCCAGGATGATGTTGCCCATGATGGTCAGGTGGGGGAACAGGTTGAACTGCTGGAACACCATGCCCATCTTCATGCGGATGCGGTTGATGTTGCACTGGGGGGAGGTGATGTCCTCGCCCTCGAAGGTGATGGTGCCGCCGGTGGGCACCTCCAGCAGGTTGAGGCACCGCAGCAGCGTGGTCTTGCCGGAGCCGGAGGGCCCGATGAGCACCACCTTCTCGCCCTTGCGGATGTGCATGTCCACGCCCTTGAGCACCTGGAGGTCGCCAAAGTCCTTGCGGAGGTTGTTAACGGTTATCACTCTGACGCAGCCTCCTTTCCAGCTTGCCGACGAAGTAGGTGAGCAGCATGACCATGGCCAGATAGATCAGCGCCACGGCAATCAGCGGCATGAAGGGGGAGTAGGTCACGCCGCGGATGCGGTTGCCCGCGAAGGTCAGATCCATGACCGTGGCGTAGCCGGCGATGGAGGTTTCCTTCAGCAGGGTGATGAACTCGTTGGCCAGGGTGGGCAGGACGTTCTTGAACATCTGGGGGGCGATGATGTACCACATGGTCTGGATGTAGTGGAAGCCCAGGCTGCTGCCGGCCTCGAACTGGCCCTTGTCAATGGACATGATGCCGCTGCGGAAGATCTCCGATACATACGCACCGGAATTCAGCCCGAAGGACAGCGACGCCACCATCAGGCCGTTGCTGGACCAGGCGAAGACCACGTAGTAGAGAATCAGCAGCTGAATGACCATGGGCGTGCCGCGCAGCACCGTGGTGTAGATGACGCCGATGCGGTTGAGCACCGACAGCACGCCCCGGGCCAGGGGATTCTTGATGCGCTTGCCGTTCAGATCCCAGGTGCAGCGGATCACCGCGATGATGATGCCGATGATCACGCCGATGATGGTGGCGTAGGTGGTCATGAGCAGCGTATTGCCCAAGCCCTTGACCAACATCAGCCAGCGGTCCTTCTCGATGAAATTCAGAATGAAGTCTGCCTTGATGCCTTCAAACCAGGCAAGGATACCGTCCAACCTGTCAACCTCCTCTGCATGGCGGGGATAACATGGAAAAGGAAGGGAACGATCTTTGCCGCTCCCTTCCGTGAAGCATGACGGGGATTACTCAGCCTTGATGTACTTGCCGACGATCTCAGCCACGGTGCCGTTGTCGATCAGCGTCTGCAGGGCGGCGTTGAACTTTTCCACCAGCTCGGTGCTGTCCTTGGCGAAGCAGGCGGCGTAGTCCTCCACCGCGTAGGCGGAATCCAGGATCAGCAGGCCCTCGTTGGCGGCCACATAGGCCTTGGCGGGCTCGTTGTCGATGATCACGCAGTCAACCTTGCCGTTCTTCAGGGCCATGACAGCGTCGTTGCCGTTGTCGAAGAGCACCACGCGATCCACGCCGAACTCATCCTCGGCATAGATGTGACCGGTGGTCGCCATCTGCACGCCCACCTTGTAGTTGGCGCCCTCAGCAGCCAGGTCGTCGTAGGAGGCGATGGGGGAGCCTTCCTTGACGATGATGGACTGCACGCCCGTGGCGTAGGAGATGGAGAAGGCCACGCTCTGCATACGCTCCTCGGTGACGGTCATGCCGGCCATGCCGAAGTCCGCCTTGCCGGAGGTCACGGCATTGATAATGGCGTTGAAGTCCATGTCCAGGATCTCCAGCTCATAGCCCATCTCGGCGCACACGGCGGCGGCGATTTCCGCGTCGATGCCGACCACCTGGTCGCCTTCGACATATTCATAGGGCGGGAAGGAAGCGTTGGTGGCCATGGTCAGGGTATCAGCCAGCGCGGACACGCTGGTCAGCAGCAGCATCACGGACAGAACGACGGCAAACAGCTTCTTCATAGGAACAACCTCCTTATTCGTTGGGGAACGATGACGATTATACATCCCCATCCCGGGATTGTCAATAGAATATTCACAAAAAGTTGCATAAAAATGCAGAATGGGCATTTCGTGACCATCGGATGAAAAAACGCGCGCCCTCTTGCCAAAATGGCGGAAACGGGATAGGATATAGGGGGCGAGGATACGGGAGAGGAAGGCTGTGTACACGTGCTGACGCTGATTGTCAACCCCACGGCGGGAAATGGATATGCACTGAAAATGGAAGAACCCATCCGGCAGGAGCTGGAAAGGCGGGGCGTGGCCCATACCATCCTGCGCACGGAGTATCCGGGTCACGCCACGGTTCTGGCGCGGGAGGCCGCGCAGCAGGCGGACTGCGCGGGCGTGGTGTCCGTGGGCGGGGACGGCACGGCCTACGAGGTGGCCTGCGGGCTGATGGGCACCGGCGCGCCCCTGGGCGTGATCCCGGCGGGCACGGGCAACGACTTCGTCAAGACGGTGGGGATTCCCCGCAAGCCCATGGCGGCCCTGGAGAAGATCCTCACCGGCGCGCCCCGGCCCGTGGACGTGGGCAGCATGAA
>JBJEYH010000320.1:0-11352 GCA_051886675.1 Aristaeellaceae bacterium | reverse complement strand
TCAGGAACACGCCGCCCAGGTAATGCCCCAGCAGCAGCGTGGGCGTCAGGTAGCACACCAGCATCAGCGCCAGAATCTGAAACCGCAGGGACTTGTACCAGGGCTTCCTCCCCGCCGCGGACGCGGCCTGCGCCCGCATACCGGCGGCTTCCACGGTTTTCATTCGCCAACGCTCCCTTGCCGCACGCCTTCAGTCCTCAAAGGGCAGATTCACATGGGCCGCCATGATCCGCACCAGCTCCCGGGCATGGGCCAGGGTGTCCCGCTCGGCGAAGATGCGCACCCGCGGCTCCGTGCCCGAGAAGCGCACGATGATCCATCCGCCCTGCATGTACACCTTGCACCCGTCCATGTAGCTGATGCGCTCCACCGGCAGGCCGAGGTCCGGCAGAACCCTGTCCACCATGATCTTCTTATGGATCGCCGCCTTGCTTTCCCCGGTCAGCGCCCAGTCGTACTCGGCCATGTGCATCTCGCCGTACTCGTCGTAGATCTCCTGCACCAGGGCGGACAGGGGCCGGCCGGTGACGCAGAGCATCTCCACCAGGAGAGAGGCAGCGTACAGGCCGTCCTTGCCGCTGATGTGCCCCCGCACGGTCAGACCCCCGGAGGATTCGCCGCCGATGAGCGCGTCGTACTCGTCCATCCCCGCGGAAATGTGCTTGAAGCCCACCGGCACCTCCACGCACTTTTCCCCGAAGCGCTCCGCCACCCGGTCCAGCAGATGGGTGGTGGCGATGTTGCGCACCGCCGCGCCCCGCCAGCCCTTGTACTTGAGCAGATAGTGGTACAGGAGCACCAGCACCTCGTTGGCGGGGACGTAGTTGCCCTTCTCGTCAATGATGCCCAGGCGGTCGGCGTCGCCGTCGGTGGCGATGCCCAGATCGGCGTGATGATCCCGCACGGACTCCTGCAGATCCACCAGGGTGTCCGGGTTGGGCGCGGGCAGATGCCCGCCGAAGAAGGCGTCGTGGCGGTCGTTGATGGCGTCGATGTCGCAGCGGGCGGTGTAGAGGATGGTCATCAGGCCCGTCAGGCTCACGCCGTACATGGGATCCAGCACGATCCTCGGCCTGCGCCGGCGGATGGCCGCCATGTCGATCCTGTCCATGATGGAATCCAGGTAGGCGTCCCGGGGATCAATAAAGATGATCTTCCCTTCCGCCCGGGCCTGGTCGAAGTCCATGGCGCGGACGTCCTCCTCCGCGATGGCGTTGGCCTCCTGACCCACGGGGTCGGTGACCTCCTGGCTGGCGTCCCGCCCGCCCCGGGTGAACAGCTTGATGCCGTTGTAAATGGCCGGGTTGTGGCTGGCGGTCACCGCCGCGCCGTAGGGCAGGTTCATGTGCTTGACGGTGAACATGATCTGCGGCGTGGGCGCGGACAGGTTGACGAAGTAGAGCTTCACGCCCTCCCCCGCCATCACCTCGGAAAACCAGATCGCCGCCTCCCGGCTGAGGAACCGCCGGTCGTAGCCGATGCAGAAGCCCTCCTGCGCCACGCCCTCCCTGTGCATGCGCCGGGCCACCGCTGATGCCACCCGGCGGATATTGCTGCGGATAAACGTATCGCCGATCACGGCGCGCCAGCCGCCCGTGCCGAATTGAATCATATCGCCCATGGTGACCTTCTCCTTTCGTAAGGCCCATGCCCGCGCGCTTTTTGCGGCGCGGACACGGGAATGCTGTCTGCCTTGCTGATGCCCGCAGGGATATCCTGCCCGGCGGCGGCAAAGCAGCGCATTGTCCGGCCAGCCAATCGGTTCTCTCCTACCCTTCAGCATAGCAGAAAGCAGCCGGTTGGGCCATGGCCGGAAATGGCTTTTGTTGTACGGGCTTGTCCGATTTTGCCCCGGCAGCCGTCAGAAGTCCTGGGTGATGTACATGGGCTTGCGGTAGAAGACCTGCGCGGCCTTCTCCGGGGCGCAGTGCAGGCGCACCTCCGGCAGCCAGCGCAGCTCCTCCACATCATGACAGCCCAGGATCAGCCGGGTGAAGTCCTGGATGCTCAGCGACACATCCGGCTCCTCCTCCGTCAGGAATACCCTGTTCGCCTCCCCCGGGGCGAATGCCACCGCGAAACGGCCGTTGTTGCAGGGAATCTGCCCGTCGCGGATGTCCAGCACCAGCCGGCCCTCGCCCCGCATCCGCGCGATCTCCAGCACCCTGCGGACGCTGACCACCCGCGCCATGCCCCGCCGGAGCTTCCGGCACTGGACGCAGCCCAGGCTCCACTCCGGCAGCAGGCCGTCCAGGGGCACATCCTCCGGCAGGGTCAGGATCACATGGCTGTGATCCGCCTCCAGGGTTTTCAGCAGCGCCATCAGCCCCCGGAAGCCCGCCACATCCGCGAACACGAAGCGCGTGCATTCCAGCGCCTTGTCGCCCTCGTCCACCACGGGCCTGCAGGTCATGTAGGCGGAGGGCTCGCCGGATGCGTCCATGTACACGTAGGTGTAGACCCGATCGGCAAAGGGATTGGCCTTCTCCACCCAGCGGTACTCGATATCCTCGCCCCGCACCATGCAGTTGTAGCGTTCCTGCCAGCCCCGGTCGATCCGGCGGATGGCCTCCCCGAGGCCGCTGCCCTTCTCCAGCAGCGCCCACGAGCCGGGCACTGTCTCCTTCGGCACGCCGCGCAGGGCCAGCTTCCACCGGTTGGCCGCGCAGGCCGTCTCATACCCGAACTTCCGGTAGAACGCCGAGGAGAACGGGTACAGGTACGACAGCGCCGCGCCCTCCGCTTCCATGGCGGGCAGCGCATGCTCGAAGCACCCCCGGATGCCGCCCATCCGCCGGTACTGGGGCAGGGTGGACACCCCGCCGATGCCCTCCATCAGCACCTCCGCGCCGTCGAAGGTGGCCCGGTAGGGTATCACCGTCATGGTGCTGAGCATGGTGGCGTCGTCCCCGGCAAAGGCCGCCCACTGGCTGTCCCAGTGCTGATCCTGCCGGCAGGTCGGGTTCGCGCGAACCTCCGCCAGGGCTTCCTCAGGGGATTTGTCCGCCCCCTTCATCGCATACTCGAAGGCCAGGGCGCAGAATTCCTGGCAGCGCCTGTACTCGTTTTCCCGGATGCGGCGTATGATCATAACGTATTTCCGCCTTTCCGCCTGTCGGCTTTGGATTGCCTTCATCTTATCACAGCCGCTTCAGCAAGGCAAGCCGGCCCCATGTCCGATGTGGCAACTCCGCAACCATCGACAACAAAGCACAACCGGAAACGATGATTTTTCCCGCCCGCGCTCCTATAATCAAAGTACCGACACGATCCCGCGATAACCATCAGGAGGCGTTCCATGAGCCATACCACCCTCCCTGCCCGGCGTGCCCTGCCCAGGCCCGCTGCCGGCAAGGCTTCCCGCTGGAAAAAAACCTTCTGGCTGCTGACCATGGTGATGCCCGGCGCCATCTGGCTGGTGCTGCTGCGCTATCTGCCCATGTACGGCATCCTCATCGCCTTCAAGAACTACCGCGCCTACAAGCCCAATACCTTCTGGAACAACATCATCCAGAGCGAGTGGGTGGGGCTGAAGAACTTCGCCTTCCTCAAGTCGCCGGACACGGCGGTGATGATCCGCAACACCCTGGGCTACAACGCGCTGTGGATCGTCATGGGGCTGGTGATCGCCGTGGCCTTCGCGGTGATGATGAGCGAGCTGACCAGCCGCTTCATGGCCAAGGCCTACCAGACGCTGATGTTCTTCCCCTACTTCCTGTCCTGGGTGGTGGCCAGCTACTTCGTCCTGGCGTTCCTGGATCCCACCAGCGGCATGATCCCCGCCATCCAGAAAAGCATGGGCCTCAAGCCCACCAACTTCTATCACGACACCACCTACTGGCCGCTGATCCTGACCCTGTGCAGCATGTGGAAGAACATCGGCTACTCCTCGGTTTTGTACCTGGCGGCCATCACCGGCATTGACACCACCCTGTACGAGGCCGCCGCGGTGGACGGCGCCACCAAGTGGCAGCAGGTGTACCACATCACCCTCCCCGGCATCCGGACGATGATCATCATCCTGCTGATCATGAACGTGGGCAAGATCTTCAATTCCGACTTCGGCCTGTTCTACAACGTGCCGCAGAATTCCGGCTCCCTGTACCCGGTGACCCAGGTCATCGACACCTACGTCTACCGCGCCTACGCCAACACCCACAACATGGGCATGAGCTCCGCGGCGGGCCTGCTGCAGAACGTGGTCGGCTTCATCTGCATCGTGATCACCAACGCCATCGTCCGCAAGCTGGATCCGGAGAGCACGCTGTTCTGACGCGCAGCCCCCGGTCATCATACAGGAGGGATTCCCCATGACCACATCCGTCCGGCGGCGTCGTCACGCCCGCCTCAACAGCTTCAGCCCCGGAGTCGAGGCCCTGTTCCACATCATCCTGGGCGTCTTCGCCGCCTGCTGCATCCTGCCCTTCCTCTTTGTCGTCATCATCTCCTTCTCCTCGGAGGAGAGCATCCGGCAGATCGGCTACTCCTTCACCCCCCTGGCCTGGTCGGTGCAGGCGTACACCTATGTGCTGGACCTGGGCGACGCCCTGTGGCGCAGCTACTTCAACTCCTTCTTCATCACCATCGTGGGCACGGTCATCTCGGTGGCCATGTGCGTTCTGTACAGCTACCCCCTCTTCCGCAGGGATTTCCGCTTCCGGGGGTTCTTCAACTTCCTCAGCTTCTTCACCATGCTCTTCGGCGGCGGCCTGGTGCCTACCTTCGTCATCTGCAAGAGCGTCCTGGGCCTGTCGGACAACTACGCCGCGCTGATCGTCCCCATGCTCTTCAGCCCCTTCAACATCATCGTCATGCGCACCTTCTTCCAGACCACCGTCCCCATGGAGCTCATCGAGGCCGCCACCATCGACGGCAGCGGCGAATACTCCACCCTGACCCGCATCGTCCTGCCCATCGTCAAGCCGGGCATCGCCACCATCGCCCTGCTCAACGCCCTGGCCTACTGGAACGAATGGTTCCTCTCCCTGCTGTACCTGAACAAGAACATGGACATCATGCCCCTGCAGTACCTGCTGATGCGCATGCAGCGCAGCGCCGACTTCCTGGCGAAGAACTCCTCGCAGCTGGGCGCAGACGCGGCCCTGGCGGCGCGCAGTCTCCCCAGCCAGTCGCTGAAGATGTCCCTGGTGGTGTTCATCGTGGTGCCTATCGCCTGCGCGTATCCCTTCTTCCAGCGGTATGTGGTGGCCGGTCTGACCATCGGCTCGGTGAAGGGGTAACATTCCACCCGGTAAGCACGGCCGCATGCCGGAAGGATCGGCCGCTTGCATAGAAAAAAGGAGGTTTCCGTATGAAGAGATTCCTGTCCCTGATCCTGGCTGTGACGATGCTCATGTCCCTTGTGTCCATCGCCTCCGCCGATGATCTGCCCACCATCACCATCATGTTCCACGGCTCCAACGTCAGCGACGATTCCGCGGTGCTGGAGAAGGTCAACGAGTACATCGCCGACAAGGTCGGCGCGAGGCTGGAGGTCATCTGGGGCACCTGGGGCGACTTCGACGACAAGGCCACCAACGCCCTGGTTTCCGGCGACAGCGGCGTGGACATGGTCTTCACATGCTCCTGGAGTGCCGACGAGTACAACACCTTCGCCAAGAACGGCTACTTCCTCAAGCTGGATGATCTGATCGCCGAGTATGGCGCGGATCTGGTGGCCGCCATCCCCGAGGCGCTGATGCAGGCCGCCACCATCGAGGGCGCGGACGGCATGGGCGTGTACGCCGTCAACGGCTACAAGGACTTCGCCACCCAGAACTGCTGGGACGTGAACGTCACCCTGCTCAACGAGCTGGGCTACACCCTGGACGACTTCAAGGCGCTGGACTTCTTCTCCTTCGGCGAGCTCTTCGCCAGGGCCAAGGAGGTCAAGGGCGACAGCTTCTATCCCTTCCTGATTGAGCCCATGGTGCTGGAGCGCATGGTGACCAATTCCATCATCGTGGCCGGCGACGCGGGCTCCACCAACCTGCTGAGCCTGTACCTGAACCCCGACGACGTTTCCGCCGAGGGCGCCTACGGCAACCTGCTGCTGAACAAGTTCGCCACCCCCGAGTATCAGGCCTTCGTGGAGAAGGTGCATGAGTACTACGAGGCCGGCTACATCGATCCCGCCGTGGCCGTGGCCGAAACCTCCAACGATACCCGCACCAACACCCAGAAGACTGCCTCCTACCTGGTGGGCACCCAGTCCTACGCCCTGGGCTGCGAGCTGACCTATTCCGAGGAGCGCGGCATCGAAGTGGCCATGGTCCCCTGCACCGAGCCCTATGTGGACACCACCGCCTCCCAGGGCGCGATGATGGCTATCTCCTCCGCCTCCGAACATCCGGTGGAGTCCTTCAAGTTCCTGGCCCTGCTCAACAGCGATCCCTACCTGATGACCCTGATGAACTACGGCGTGGAGGGCATCCACTACACCCGCGATGAGAACGGGCTGATCGTCTTCAACAAGGAAGCCCGCGACACCTACACCCCCTGGACCAACGGCATGGGCAACGTGACCATCCTGCCTGACACCGCCGTGGAGGGCGCGGGCTTCCGCCAGTCCTTCGTGGCGTACTATCAGCAGGCCAAGGCCATCCCGTCCCTGGGCTTCGTGTTCGACAACACCTCCGTGGCCAATGAGATGGCCGCTCTGGGCAACGTGGCCGCCCAGTACGCCCTGGCGCTGGACGCCGGCGCGGTGGATCCCGCCACGGAGCTGCCCGCCTTCCTGGCCGCGCTGGACGCCGCCGGCATGGAGACCTACCTCAGCGAGGCCAACGCCCAGCTGGCTGCCTACCTGGCCGAGTAAATCCCGCAGCATCCTCCCCGGGGAGAAGCCCGCACCCCTTTGACCGCTTCTCCCCGCGGACGTCATCCCGGGCGGCGCATTCCCTGCGCCGCCGCTTTTGCGCCCATGCGAAAAGGAGCCTGCCCCGCGCATCCGCCGGACAGGCTCCTTGCCGTATTCACTTTTTCCACATGGCCGGGTGGAACAGCGCCAGAATGGGGAACAGCTCCAGACGGCCCGCCAGCATCAGCAGGCTGAGGATGATCGTGGCGAAGGGCCCGTAGCCCGCAAAGTTCTCCACCGGGCCCACGCTGCCAAGGCCGGGACCCACGTTGCTCACGCAGGTCAGGGCGGCGGTCAGGTTGGTTTCCACGTCGTACAGGCCCTCCAGCGATACCAGGAATCCGCCCAGCAGCACCAGCGCCACATACACAAAGGCGAACACCGCGATCTGCTTGAGGATCATCTCGTCCACGCCCTTGCCCTCGAAGCGCACCACCGTCACCTTCCGGGGCTGGAACACATGCCGCACATCCCTGAGGCCCTGCTTGACCAGCATGCCGATGCGGCACACCTTCATGCCGCCGGCGGTGGAGCCCGCGCAGGAGCCGATGAACATCAGCAGCAGGATGAGCATCCGCGTCGCCACGGGCCACAGGTTGAAATCCGCCGTGACAAAGCCCGTGGTGGACATGATGCTCGCCACCTGAAAGGACGCGAAGCGCAGGGAGGTCAGGGCGTTGCCGCCGTAGCGGGGCAGCAGCTGGCAGGTGATGAACACCGTCGATACCACAAAGATGCTCAGGTACCACCGCAGCTCCTCGCAGCGCGCCACGTCCCGCCAGCCCCCGGTCAGCAGCCGGTAGAACAGGGCGAAGTTGATGCCGAAGAGCAGCATGAACACCGTGACCACCCCGTCCACCGCGGCGCTGTCAAAGGCGCCCACGCTGGCCCCGTAGTTGCTGAAGCCGCCGGTGCCCGCCGTGCCCATGGCGTGGATGGCCGCGTCGTAGGCGTTCATGCCGCAGAGCATCAGCGCCGCGAATTCCGCCATCGTCAGCACGAAGTACATGATGTACAGGATCTTCGCCGTGTCGCCCATCTTGGGGACGATCTTGCTCAGGGTGGGGCCGGGGCTCTCGGCGCGCACCAGATGGGAGGTGCGCCCGGACATCTGCGGCAGCAGCGCCAATGTCAGCACCAGCACGCCCATGCCGCCGATCCAGTGGGTGAAGCTCCGCCAGAACATCACGCCCCGGGGCAGGCCCTCGAAATCGGTCAGCTTGGTGGCGCCGGTGGTGGTGAAGCCGCTCACCGCCTCGAAGCAGGCGTCGATATAGTTGGGAATCACGCCGCTGAACACGAAGGGCAGCGCGCCGAAGGCCGACAGCAGCACCCACGCCAGCGCCACGCACAGGAAGCCCTCCCGCGCGCGCAGGTCATGCTTCTCCGGCCTGGACAGGAGGCGCATGGGCAGTCCCACCGCCAGCAGCAGCGCCATGCTCTTGACAAGCGCGGAGGCGTCGCCGTCCCCGTAGCCCAGGGCGATCAGGAGGGCCGGCAGCATGGCCGCCGCCTCGATCAGCAGAATCGCGCCCAGCAGGTTGATCACAAGCCGTCTGTTCATCGCCGGATAACCTCGTTCAGATCGGAAATGCCGCTCTCGCAGGCCAGAATGATCACATGATCCCCATCCTCAATGTAGTCGTTGCCGAAGGGGACGATCACCTTGCCCTTGCGCACAATCACCGCCACCAGGGTGCCCTTGCGCACGGAGAGATCCTTCAGCGCCACGCGGATGTACGGCTCGCCCTTCCTGGCCACGAACTCCAGGGCCTCGGCCTTGCCGTCCACCAGGCGGTAGAGCTTCTCCACGCCGGTGCCGGTGCGGTTGGCCCGGGCGCGGACGTAGCGCAGAATGTTGTTGCAGGTGATGTCCTTGGGGCTGACCACGCTGTCCAGCCCCATGGTGCTGAGGATCCCCGCGTAGGACACCCGGTTGTTCTTGACGATGACCTTGCCCACCCCCTGGCGGGAAGCGAACAGGCCGGTCATCAGGTTTTCCTCGTCCCGGTCGCACAGGGCCACGAAGGCGTCCATATCCCCCAGGCCCTCCTGCTCCAGCAGCTCCTGATCCGTGCCGTCGCCGTGGATCACGTCCACATGGGGCAGCATCTCGCTCAGCCGGGCGGCCTTGTGCGGGTTGATCTCGATCATCTTCACATGGATGCCCATGGGCACCAGCGTCTTCGCCAGATAGTAGCTGATGCGGCCCCCGCCCAGCAGCATCACGTTGCGGGTGCGGCGGGCGTTCTTGCCCAGGAAGCGGAAATAATCCGTGATGGTCATCATGTCCGCCACCACGTGCACCTTGTCCCCCACCTCGATGACGAAATCACCGTTGGGGATGATCACCCGGCCGTTCCGCTCCACGGCGGCGTAGAGCACCTTGGGCATCATGGGCTGCCGGGCGGACAGGCTCTTGAGCGGCCAGCCGACGATCACGTCCTGCTGCTGCACGCGGAACTCCACCATTTCCACCTGGCCCTTGGCGAAGGACTCAATGTTGCTGGCGAAGGGGAAGCGCAGCAGATGGCTGATTTCCAGCGCCGTGGCCCGCTCGGGATTGATGGCCATGTCCAGGCCGATCTCCCGCTGCAGCAGGTTCAGGCTCTCGTTGTACTCGGGGTCGCGGATGCGGGCGATGGAATACTTGGCCCCCAGCCGCTTGGCCACCAGACAGCAGAGCATGTTGATCTCGTCCGAGGCGGTGGCGGCGATGATAATATCCGCCTTGTCCACGCCCGCGTCCATCAGCGTCCTGGCGTTGGCGCCGTTGCCCCGGATGCACATCACGTCCAGGGTATCCTCACACTTCTGCAGAACCTCTTCGTTCTGATCCACCATGGTAATGTCATGACCTTCACGGGTCAGATGCTCGGCCAGGGTGTGTCCCACCTTGCCGTCGCCCACCACCACAATACGCATGAAGCAATCCTCCGAAAACTTGGCTTCGTCCGCGCACCCTGCGGATACGCTTTCCAATGCACGAGGTTCAGTATAGCACAATTCATCGAAAAAGGGAACAGCTTTGCAAAGAAAGCCTCTCCCATGCCCTGCCGCGCGGTTGCAATCGGGTCGGGGGTGTGCTATCATCAGGGCATCAGCGATGGCAAGGAGCGATGCGATCATGGTTCGTCCCATCATGCGGGATCCGCTGTTTCTCTCCCGTCCCTCGGACGGCGCCGCCCCGGCGGACCGGGCGGTGATCACCGATCTGCTGGACACCCTGCGCGCCCATCAGGCGGAATGCGTGGGCATGGCCGCCAACATGATCGGCGTGCGCAAGCGGATCATCGCGGTGAGCATGGGGCCGGTGAACGTGGCCATGGTCAACCCGGTGATCCTGCGTTCCTCCGGCCCCTACGAGGCCGAGGAGGGCTGCCTGTCCCTCCCCGGAAAGCGGAAGACCACCCGGTATCAGGAGATCGAGCTCAGCTTCCAGGACGCGGACTTCCGCCCCCGCCGGCAGGTGTATACCGGCTGGATCGCCCAGATCATCCAGCATGAAATCGATCACTGCAACGGCATACTGATCTGACGGAGGTACCCCATGCCGCAGATTCTCGTGGACGCGGACGCCTGCCCCGTGGTGCGCCTGGTGGAGGACATCGCCGCGGCCCATCATATCCCCGTGACGCTTCTGTGCGACACCAATCATGTGCTGACCTCCGCCATCAGCCGGGTGATGGTCATCGGCGCGGGGCCGGACGCGGTGGATCTTCAGCTGATCAACCTGTGCCGCCGGGGCGATATCGTGGTCACCCAGGATTACGGCGTGGCCGCGCTGGCCCTGGGCAAGGGCGCGTATGCCATTCATCAGAGCGGCATGCGCTACACCAACGACAACATTGACCGCCTGCTCATGGAGCGCCATCTGGCCCGCAAGGCCCGCCGCGCCGGCAGGCATCACCTGAAGGGCCCGGCGCCCCGCACCCCTGAGGACGACCGCCGCTTCGCCCTGAGCTTTGACCAGCTGGCGCGGGAGGCGCTGGCTGCGGAAGGAGGCAAGCCCTCATGCTGAAAAAGGCCTATACGCCCCTGTCGCTGCTTCTGCAGGCCCTGGCCATGGTCGCCGCGGGCGTGCTGCTGTTCTGCCGCCCGGTGACGACGCTGCGTCTGGCGGTCACGCTGCTGAAGGTCTTCCTGTGGGTCAGCGCGGCTGCCTCGCTGATCTCCTTCCTGGCCGACCGCAAGGGCCACAGGGCCGCCCTGGGCCAGGCGGGGCTGATGGCGGCGCTGGCCTGCGTGATCACCTGCCTGCCGCAGTTGGTGGGCGCGTCGGTGGCGTACCTGTTCGGCGCGTGGGTGACCATCAACGCCCTGTCCAGCCTGGTCTACGCCATTCAGCTGCGCCACGACCGCCAGCGGGGCGTGCTCCTGCACGGGATGATCGCCCTCATCCACGGGGTGTTCGCGGTGGCGCTGTTCACCAGCCCCATGCAGGGCGTGGTGTCCCTGGCGGTGATCCTGGGCGTGTACTGCCTGCTCAACGC
>JBJEYH010000319.1:0-2513 GCA_051886675.1 Aristaeellaceae bacterium | reverse complement strand
CGCTGATGGAACAGCGCCAGCTTGGCGTACATGTCCTCCAGGATCAGGCGGCTGTCGATCCGGCGGTAGACGCGGATGGGCCGGTTGCGGGGATCGTGCCGGTAGAAGCCCTCGGGCGTCATGCGGGGCGCGCCCACCCAGTCGAACTCAAAGCGGTGCTCGTAGAGGATCAGGCCTACGGCGGGGCTGTCCCCCAGCACCCAGGTTTCGCCGGTGCGGAAGGCGTTGTTCACCGCGGCGGGCTCGGCGGCGTGCGCGTCCAGCTGATCGCACAGGTACGCGCCGATCTCCCCGCAGGGACGCACCCGGTACTCCAGCTCCGCCATGGAGACGGCCATCATCTCGTACACGTTCTTGGGCACCTGCCACACCTGCGCCTGGGAGCCGAAGACCACGTTGGCGGCGTTGACGTCGTTGAGCATGTTGAACTCGTCGCCCCCGTCGGGATAGGGCGCGCCGCCGATCCAGATGACCGTCAGGCGGCTGGCGATGCGGGGCTCCATCAGCAGGGCGGAGGCCATGTCCGTCAGCGGGCCCAGGAAGGTCACGTACAGCGGACGTGGATCCTCCTTCATGGCCTCGCGGATGATCAGCCGCGCGCCCTCGGAATCGACGGGCTCCTTCGCCGAGGGCAGGGCATGGGGCGCGCCGTGGTACAGCATGCCCTCCGTGGGGAAGCCCATCCTGCCGAAGATGGTCTCCAGCTCGGCGAAGCTGCGCTGCATGCCGTCGGCGTGGCGGGCGCCGTAGTGGGCGGCGATGAAGCCCACGTTGTCCAGCTTCGGGGAGAGCAGGGTCTGCACGACGCAGAACTGATCGTCGGCCTCGTTTTTCGCGTCGGTGTCGGTGATGACGCGCACCTGCTTCTGCGGGGGGACGTGGAAGCGATAATCCTGATAGATCATGATGGTCACGCTCCTGGAAGTATTCTGCCTGTCCATGTTCGACGCGGGAGGGGGAATCCCTGCCGAGGCAGGGGGATGGGACGGAGGCTTGTGACCTGCTCCGTCCGGCCTTGGCCAGGGATGCGGCGGAAATGCGGGAAGCGCAGCGCTGCGGGGATGCGGGCGTGCCCGATCAGGGCGAAGGGGCGGCCGATGCGCTGCAGGTCTGTCTGCCCGCGGCGCGCACCGATGAGGACATATCCGCCGTGAAGGGCGAAAGCGCGGAGGGCGGCAGCGCCGGAGATACGGCAGGCGGCGCTGCCAGCCATGTGACAGCGCCGCCCATTTTCATGCTTTATTGTCCGGGCATCCGGATGTTCCTCCAGCTGTTCACCCGCAGCTGATTCTGCGTGTTACTGCCGGCCGTCACCAGGGTGCCGTCGGCCTTCAGGCCGATGGTGACGGAATAATCCGCGGCGATGGCCACGATATCCGTCCACTCCGAGACGTCGCACTGGCCGTAATCGTTGAAGCCGGTAGCCACGACCGTGCCGTCGGCCCGCAGACCCACCGCATGGTCGTTGGCGGCGCGCACGGCCACCAGGTTCGTCCAGCCGGAGACATCGATCCCATACTGGGAGGTGTCGCCCAGGGCAACCGCCGTGCCGTCCGCCTTCAGGCCGATCGTGTGGTAGCCGCCCGCGCTGATGGCCACGATGCCCGTCCAGCCCGAAACGTCGCACTGGCCATAGTCGTTGCGGCCGATGGCCACGACCGTGCCGTCCGCCTTCAGACCCACGGCATGATTCACGCCCGCGCTGATGGCCACGATATCCCGCCACGCGCCAACGTTGCATTCACCGCAGGCGTTTTCGCCGGTGGCCACCACGGTGCCGTCGGCCTTCAGGCCCATCGTGAACCAGCCGCCCGCGCTGATGGCCACAATGTCCCGCCACGCCCCGACGTCGCATCGCTTGGAGCTGTAGCCCAGCGCGACCACGGTGCCGTCCGCCTTCAGCCCGACGGTGTGACAGCTGCCCGCGCTGACGGCCACCATGTTCCGCCAGTCGTTCAGATCGCACTGGCCGAAGCTGTTATCGCCCGTGGCGACGACGGTGCCGTCGTTCAGCAGCGCCACCGTGTGCGTGCCGCTGGTGCTCAGGACGCGGCATTCAGCCATGACGCCGGTCCGGGTCGCGTCCGTGGCAGCCGCCGTCGCGCCGGCCGGGGGCGCAGCCGTGCCGCTGGCCTTCGCGTCCGTGGCAGCCGCCGTCGCGCCGGCCGGGGGCGCAGCCGTGCCGCTGGCCTTCGCGTCCGTGGCAGCCGCCGTCGCGCCGGCCGTGGCCGCAGCCGTGCCGCTGGTCTTCGCCGGCTCGGGCAGCATGCCGTCAAGGTAGATGACCTCCAGCTCCAGCGTCTCCCAGTCGTACGAGATCCAGATGAGGCATTCGCCCTTCTCGACCATTGCGCACAGGGCGGTGTCCTTATAGCTGTATTCGCCCAGGGTATAGCCCTTCTGCTGCAGGTAGAGGCCGAACTGCTGGAAATTCTCCTCCGTCACCTGCACGTACAGCTGCGCCGGGATCGCGCCGGCTTCCTCCAGCTCGGGGCTGATGCCCATGAACGCCC
>JBJEYH010000318.1:0-2521 GCA_051886675.1 Aristaeellaceae bacterium | reverse complement strand
CGCGCGCCGCCGCCGATGCCCCCGCAGATCACCGCGCCCACGCCCTTCTCCCGCAGGAAGCCGGCCAGCGCCCCGTGACCCGAGCTCCCGGTCGTCACAATCTCCCGGCGCATCATGCGCCCGTCCTCCGCGTCGCAGAGCATGAACTGCGCCGTGTGGCCGAAATGCTGGAAAACCTGTCCGTCCTCATAGGCAACAGCAAGCCTCACCCATACCGCTCCTTTGCAATTGTCCTTGGCGCCCATGCGCCCCGTTGCCCTGATGATACCGCCATCTTCCGCCCTTGTCAACCGTTTGCGGCGGGATCATCGCACAAAAGGTCGAGTCTTTTCCACCCGGATTCCGTATCATATCCTCAGGAGGTGAAACCCATGGACGAGAGGGTCGAAGCGGTGCAGCGGATGCAGGATTACATCGCCGCGCACCTGACCGATGCCATCACCCCGGCGGATCTGGCCCGGGCAGCCTGCTATTCCCCCTGGTACGCGTCCCGGCTGTTCCGGGAGCTGACGGGGCTGTCCCCGGCGGAATACATCCGCCGCTGCCGGCTGACCTGCTCCGCCCGGCGGATCAGGGCCGGGGACTGCAGCGTCACCGACGCGGCGATGGATATGGGCTTCGGCAGCGTGGACGGGTATCAGCGGGCCTTCCGGAGGGCCTTCGGCGTGAACCCGGGCCAGTACCGCGTCACCCGTCAGCCCATCGGGTACTTCACCCCCTACGGCGTGAAATACCGGGAACCACGAAAGGAGAGGTCAAGCATGGAGCATGTACAGCCTGTATTCATTCAGAGGATCCGCAAGCCTGCCCGCCGGGCGGTGATCCGCCGGGGCGTGAAGGCGGAGGGCTACTTCGACTACTGTGCGGAGGTGGGCTGCGACGTCTGGGGCCTGCTGGAGAGCATGGATTCCCTGTGCGGGGAGCCGGTGTGCCTGTGGCTGCCGGACGCTTACCGCCTGCCGAACACCTCGGTGTATGTGCAGGGCGTGGAGGTGCCCGCCCAGGGCGAGGCAATCGTGCCGGAGGGCTTCGACGTGATCGACCTGCCGGAGGCGGACTATCTGCAGTTCCAGGGCGAGCCCTTCCGGGAGGAGGACTACGGCCAGGCCATCGAGGGCGTCCAGTACGCCATGGATCGCTTCAACCCTGCCCTGCACGCTCTTCGCTGGGATGACAGCCAGCCCCGGATTCAGCTGGAGCCCCGGGGCGAGCGCGGGTACATCGAACTGCGGGCGGTGACGGAGGCGTAAGTCGCCGGCAAGGGGCATCATTGGACGGAATGATCCGCCGGACCGCGGGAAGCAGGCATGCCTGCTTCCTTTTTTGCGTGCGCGGAAAAATATTTGCAGTAGCAAATGCTACATCCGTTTCCCCAGATACTTGTGCGGCGGGCGCGCAAAGGCTATAGTGCAGGTAGGATCGGTCGCTGTGTCCGTCCGCTTCAGGCCGGCTGGCAGACACGCGAGCACTACATCGTCAGGAGGTAGAACATGGTATTACCTGATTTTGAGTATATGGCTCCCCGCACCATCGGGGAAGCCTGCAACCTTCTGCTGGAGCTGGGCCCCAGGGCGAAGGTCATGGCAGGCGCCACCGACATCATCGCGCCCATGCGCGACAAGGCGTTCACGGTGGACTATCTGATCGACCTGAAGCGCATCGACGGGCTGAAGTACATCCGCTGGGATGACGAAACCGGCCTGCACATCGGCGCGCTGACCACCCTGCGGGAGATCGAGACCTCCCCCATCGTCAAGGAGCACAACCCCGCCGTGGCCCACGCGGCCAAGGTGGTGGCCTCCACGCAGATCCGCGCCAAGGCCACCATGGTGGGCAACATGTGCAACGCTTCCCCCTCCGCGGATACCCCGCCCATCCTGCTGGCCCAGAACGCCAAGGTGCTGGTGCATACCCCCAACGGCGAGCGCTATATCATGATGGACGACTTCTTCGTGGGCTTCAAGAAGACCGCCCTGGAGCCCGGCGAAATCGTCACCGGCCTGGTGATTCCGCCGCTGAAGGACAACGAGCACTGCGCCTACATCAAGCATGCCGTCCGCAAGGCCATGGACCTGGCCATCGTGGGCGTGGCGGTGAAGCTGACCATGGACGGCGACGTCTGCACCGACGCGAAGGTGACCATGGGCGCTGTGGCCATCAAGGCCGTGCACGCCCCCAGCGCGGAGAAGGCGCTCATCGGCCGGAAGCTGACCCCCGAGGTCATCGCCGAGGCGTCCGTGGCCGCCATGGAGGATTCGAAGCCCATCTCCGATATCCGCGCCTCTGCGGAGTACCGCAAGGACATGATCCGTGTATTCACCAAGCGCGCCATCATGCAGGCGCTGGAAGGCTGACGGAGGGTACGAGCCATGAAGAGAGTATTGAGCTTTACGCTGAACGACGACCCGGTGGAGGTTGTCGTCAAGGACAACATGACCCTGCTGGATCTTCTCAGGGACAAGCTGGGCCTCACCGGCACCAAGAAGGGCTGCGAGCAGGGCGAGTGCGGCGCCTGCACCGT
>JBJEYH010000317.1:0-2530 GCA_051886675.1 Aristaeellaceae bacterium | reverse complement strand
TATTGTCCGCCGCGTCCTCCCACAGGGGCTGGAAGGTGTCCTCCCCCTTGGGATGCTTGGGGAACAGCTGCAGCTTCTCCACCTGATCGGCGATCATGCGGGGGTTGTCGATGACCACCTCATGGCACTTCTGCGGGCCCAGGTAGGCGAATTCCTCCAGCATCTCGTTGGTGGTCTTGAAGTACAGGGGCGGCTGCTGGTCGCAGTCGTCATAGCCCATGCCCGCCTGGATGATGGCCCGGTTGATGGCGTTATGGGGGTCGAGGAAATGCACGTCGCCGGTGGCGACCACGGGCTTGCCCAGTTCCTCGCCCAGGCGGACGATCTTCCGGTTCAGCTCCCGCAGGCCCTCCTCGTCCGGCACCCGGCCCTCCCGCACCAGGAAGGCGTTGTTGCCGATGGGCTGGATCTCCAGATAGTCGTACCAGGAGGCGATTTCCTTCAGCTTCTCCCAGGGCTCGTTGTCCAGCACGGCGCGGAACAGTTCGCCCGCCTCGCAGGCCGAGCCGATGATCAGCCCCTCCCGGTACTGCTGGATGATCTTTTTGGGCATGTGGGGGCGGCGGCGGAAGTAGTCCAGATGCCCGATGGACACCAGCCGGTTCAGGTTCACCAGGCCCTCCTGGGTCTTGACCAGCAGGATCACATGGTAGCTTTCGCCGATGGCCCCGCCCTGCAGAAGGTTCAGGTCGGACAGCTTCGTGTAGCCGTGCTCCTCCTTCACCTGCTGGTACATCTTCGCCAGGCACAGGGCCGTGGCCGTGGCGTCGTGAACCGCCCGGTGGGCGTTCTTCAGCGATACGCCCAGCTGCTTGCACACGCTGCCCAGCTTGTGGCTCTTCATGTCGGGGAACAGCTTGCGGGAAAGGGTCAGGGTGTCCAGCACCGGCGCGTGGTATTCGATGCCCAGCCGCCGCAGCTCCGACTGCAGCAGCGCCGCGTCGAAGGAGGCGTTGTGCGCCGCGATGGGGCAGTCGCCGATGAAGTCCATCAGCTGGGGAATGGCCGTCCCGGCGGTGGGCTTGTCGGCCAGCATCATGTCGGTGATGCCGGTGATCTCGGTGATCTTCGGGGGCAGGGGCCGCTGGGGATTCACCAGCAGGGACAGGCTGTCCGCCACCGTGCCGCCCACCAGCTTCACCGCGCCGATCTCGATCACCCGGTCCGTGGCGGTGTTCAGGCCCGTGGACTCAAAGTCCAGAACGATGATCGCATCGTCCAGAGGGCGGTCGTCCGCGTCCCTGACCACGTCCTTGTCGTCGATGAGGTACCCCTCGCAGCCGGGGATCAGCTTGATGGGCTGCTTCTTCACGGCGTTGAAGGCCGCGGGGAAGGACTGCACCACGCCGTGGTCGGTGATGGCCACCGCCGGATGCCCCCACTTGATGGCCCGCTTGATCAGGTCGCCGGCGGGGGTCATGGCGTCCATGTTGGACATGTTGGTGTGCATGTGCAGCTCGATGCGCTTTTCCTCGGCGGTGTCCTCCCGCTCGATGCGCTCCATGGGCACCATGTCCCGGACGGAGATGGACAGCTCCCGGGCAAAGTTGTCATACATGCACTCGCCGCGCACCTTGACGTTCATGCCCATTTTGATCTGCTCCACCTTCTCCATCACGGCGCGGCGCTCCTCCTCGGTGATGGGGGGCGGCGGCGTCTCGTCATCCCTTCGGCGGCCGAAGCCTCCGCCCTTGCGGAAGCGCAGGAAGGTCTTGCACAGGATGGAGGAGGTATAGTCCGTGATGGCAAAGGTCACCAGCAGCATTTCGCCGCCCTTGAGCTCCTTGGTCTCCAGCTTGAAGATGTCGCCCTGCACCACCACCAGGCCGCTGTCGCTGGCCAGCTCCTTCATTTCCACGGGGCGGTCGGCGATGCTCCGGCCCATGATGGGCTTGCCGATGGCGGTGTCGGTCATCTGCGGGAAGAGGGGCTCGGGCTTCTTCTCCGGCTCCGTCTCCTTCTTCGGCCGGGGCGCGGCGGGCTTGCGCTCCTTCTTCTCCCTGGGCGCGGCAGGGGCGGGCGCGGAGCCGTCCCCGTAGCGGGCCTGCAGCTCCTGCTGGGTGATGGCGGCCAGCTGCTCCTTGTCCCGCTCACGGCGCATTTCCGCCAGACGGGCCTCCTGATCGCCGGCCACGGTCAGCTCCACCTTCACCTCGGCGGAGAAGATATCCTTCACGGCCTGGGCCAGCCGGGCGGTGATGTTCTGCCTGCCCATGTACTGCAGGGAGAATTCGTCCGGGAAGGTCAGCGTGATGCGCTCCCCGTCGCAGCGCCAGTCGATGCGGTCCATCCAGCTGACGGAGGCGGGATAGTTGCGCTTGAGAAAGTCCGTCAGCACCTGCTTGTAGGCGCTGATGTTCTCCAGGAAGTCGTCCTTCAGCCCGGGGGATACCACCCGCAGGGCCAGGGGCTTCTGGGGGAACGCCTTGCGCAGGATGCTCTCCATCTTCAGGAAGGTGGCCTCCTCCACCAGCACGGCGGAATCGAAGGTGATGTACACCTTGCCCTGGGCGCGGACGTACACCACCCG
>JBJEYH010000316.1:0-2537 GCA_051886675.1 Aristaeellaceae bacterium | reverse complement strand
CCTTTGTTGCCGGATTGCTGGAGAATTGTTTACGCCGTGTTAATCCCCGCCCCGCAAAAAAGCCCCGCGTCTCCCGCCGCCGGGACTGCGCAGGGCCTTCGTGTCCGGGGATCACCTGACCAGCGCGCGAACCTCCGCTTCGCCGAGGATCCGGCTGCGCTGCCGGGGAGATCGCCGTCCGTGATTTCTCCCCGCCACAGCATACCGCCCCTTTGTTGCCGGATTGCCGGAGAATTGTTTACGCCGTGTCGCTCCCCGCCCCGCGAAACGGCCCCGCGCCTCCCGCTGCCGGGACTGCGCAGGGCCTTCATGTCCGGGGGATCACCTGACCAGCGCGCGAACCTCCGCTTCGCTCAGCTCCTGATCCGGCAGGGGACGCTCCTGCGCCAGCCAGTCGTAGATCGCCTGCTGCAGCGCCCGGGCCTCCGGATACTGCTGCAGCTGATGCAGCCCCAGCGACGACAGCATCAGCCGTCCGCCCAGGCAGCGGCATTCCAGCAGCTGTGCCATGGGCCGCAGATAGGCGTAGCTGTCCATCTCGGTGACGATGGCCTGCATCCGCCGGGGCAGGATCATCGCCCGCTGCCCCGCCATGGGCCACCACTGCCAGTTGGTGTGGCCCTCCGTGGGGAACCCGGCGAAAATGGGATGCTCCGCGTCGATCAGCTGCCCCATGCCCCCCGCCTGGGCCGGGAAGGTGCCCACCGACCAGAAATCCGGCGTGAACTGCGCCTGGATCGAGCGGGGCAGGGCTTCCTCCGTGCTGTCGGGGGCCAGGTACACCGTGCCGCCGGCGGTCAGCGTCCTGACGGCCTCATCGTTCAGGGTGCGGCACTCCAGGACGTTCGCCGGACACGCCGGCCTGACGCGCGGATACACCCACACCGGGTAGGTATTCTCCGCCCCGCCGAAGCGCACCGTCAGCGTCAGCTTCTCCGCCCGGGCGAAGGCCTTCAGCGGAATCGCGATGCTCCCCAGGGGCGTCAGCCCGCCCGCCGGCGCCGTCACCTCCCCCAGCTCCCCGGAGAAGGCCGCATCCGCCCCCGCCAGCGTCCAGGTCAGCCGGGCGGTCAGCGGAGCCTTGCCGTAGTTGGCCAGCTTCACCGGGGCGGCGAGGGTCTCCGCGGACTCGTAGGTATACTTCTCCAGCAGCGCCAGCGGCAGCACGCTGCGGAAGAACGCCCGGAACCGCTCCGGCCGGGCAAAGGGATAGGGCTTGGGCTTCATGTGGGCGTTGAGCATGCCCACCAGCGCGGTGCCCTGGCCGGGGAAGTCCTGAATGCCCAGGAGCGAGACGCCGCTGTAGCCCTCCGTGCGCAGGGCGGCCTCCACCTCCTCCCGGTAGCACAGGTTGGCCATTTCGCCGGTGGCCTCCACCTGCCTTGTCCAGGTGTCCATGGCGCCGCTCTCCCGCACCTGACGGCGGATCAGCTCGTAGTTCACCGCCCGGGTCACGCCCCGGAATTCGTCGATCTCCCCGAAGTCCGGCAGCACCTCGAACTGCCCCACCTCGAAGGAGAACACCGGCTTGTCGCACTCCCGGCGCAGGATGGTCATGGCATCGTCGTAATTGCTCCCCGCGCCGGGGTAGCGGTGGTTCAGATAGCCCTGCATCCTGTCATAGGTGGCGCGAAGATCCGTATCCCGCAGCCTGAAGGACGTATAGAAGTCGCTGCTGTCCGCCGAGCCGTACCATCCGTAGTGGGGGTTGGACGCGCAGGCGTACAGGCGGGTTCGATCCATGCCATGGGCCATGGCCAGCATGTCCTCCATGCGCCGGTGACCCAGGCTTCCGCAGGCCAGCTCATTGCCGAAGGTCAGCATCACGAAGGAGGGATGATTCGCCAGCATCCGCAGGATCTGCCGGAGCTCGGCGGTATAGTAGGCATAGCTTTCTTCCGATTCGAAGGCGGTTTCGGGATTCCAGTGGCTCAGCTCCGGCTGCATGAGCATGCCCATTTCATCCGCCGCAGTGAAGGCGGCTTCCGGCGGGGTATGGCTGTGGAAGCGCATGCAGTTCACGCCGTAGCTGCGGTAGATGCTCAGGATTTCCCGCCATCTGTCCACGGACATCGGCGGATGGCCCTCCTCGGGGAACACCGCGCAGTTGGCCTCGCTGCGCAGGAAGATCCGCCGGCCGTTGAGCGTCAGGAACCCGCCCTCCGCCCGGAAGTCCCGCACGCCGAAGCGCACCGTGCGCTCCTCCGCGCCCATGGTCACCGTCAGGGTATGGAGATTGCCCTCCTCCTCGTCCCAGCGGCCGACGTCCCGGCGCAGGCGCAGCCCCCGGAGCCACACGTCCTGCGATCCCGGGTAGAGGTATGCAGGGGCCTGGGCGGGAGATTCCAGCGCGTCGCCGGCGATGGTCAGGGCAGTCTCGCCCTTCTCCCGGGCATCGATCTCCACGCACACGTCCAGCCTGTCGCCATGGGGATACGCCCGGACCCCCGCCAGGAAGGTGGGCGCCTCCACCCGCATCCGGACGTAGCCCAGCAGGCCGTTCCAGTTGGTCTGGGTTTCGTCGGTGGCGGCGGAGG
>JBJEYH010000315.1:0-2541 GCA_051886675.1 Aristaeellaceae bacterium | reverse complement strand
GTGTCGCCCACCTGCTCGGTGCCCAGCACCAGGCACATGGCGTACTTCTTGAGCACCCGCAGCCTGGTGGAGGAGGTGCTGGCCGCCTGCCGGAAGTTCACCGTGCTGGAGGACACATAGCCGTAGGCGGACAGGCCGTCGGGGTTGACGGTGGGCTGGGCGGTGGCGGGCGCGTCCGTGTTGGTCACGAAGCGCAGCATATCCGCGCGGATGTAGCCCAGGTTGCCGCTGTAGCGGACGGAATGCCATGCCTCGCCATTGACGGTGTAGGCCTGGCCCAGCACCTCCACCTCGGTATCCTTGGGCAGCACGGCGATGATGGCGCCGGTGGAATCATAGGTCTGGCGGAAGAGCACGCCGTCGCCGATGGTCACCGCGGTACCGGCCACCTGGGGCGGCGTCGCGGTGGGCGCGGGGGTATCCTCGGGCTTGTGCTCCTCCTCCCAGAGGTTGATGTAGTACTGCGCTTCCGCGTTGGTGATGCGGCGCAGGGCGCTGTCCACCACCATGCCGGGCTGCTCGTCCAGGGTGGAGACGGAGCTCCAGGCCTGGTTGGCATCATCGTACTGCTGGCCGTAGACGTACACCAGGGTATCCTTGCTCAGCGCGCAGATGATGCTGCTGTCGCTGGTGCTGATCTCCGTGCGCAGGGCCACGGCCTGGGTGGTCAGGGCATAGCCCTCATACTGGGCGGGCCGGGCGTAGGTGAAGCGCACCTCCGCAGGCGTGGCCTCGCCGGTCTTGGCATCCACGGTCACCTGCACGCTGGCGGCGCTGGTCAGGGTGTAGCCCGACACCCGGCTGCTGTTGGGCATGATGGTGGTCGCCGCCGCCGAGGTGCAGGTGACGGTCTGGCGATCCAGCTCCACGCCGTCCTCGGTCACGTAGAGCACCGGCACATCCACCGTCACGGTGGCGGGCGGCAGCTCGCGGTAGGTGAAGCGCACCTCGCTCTGGCTGGGCTCACCGGTCTTCGCATCCACGGTGATCTCCACGCTGCCGGCGCTCACCAGGGCATAGCCCTCGGTCTTGCCGCTGGTGGGGGTGATGGTGGTAACCTTGTCGCTGGCGCAGGTGATCACCTGGCTGTCCAGCTCGGCGCCGTCCTCGGTGACGTAAAGCACCGTCACCGGAGCGGTTTTGACCTCCGGTTCAGGCACGCGGTAGGTGAAGACCACCTCCGCGGGAGTCGCCGTGCCGGTGGCGGCATCCACCGTCACCTGCACGCTGGCGGCGCTGACGAGGATGTAGCCCTCCACCTTGCTGCTGGTGGGCACGATGATCACGGCCTGGGCGGAGCTTGCCGGCGTGGTCTGGCGATCCAGCTCCTCGCCCTCCTCCGTCACGTAGCGCACAGGCACGTCCACCGTCACGGGCTCGGGCTCGGGCTCGGTCACCGCGCCGCCGGTCAGATCCTCCTCGGTCAGCGGCGGAATGGGCTCGGGATAGTTCGCCGCCATGTAGGCGTCGCTCTCGGCCTTGGTCATCATCTGCAGGAACTGCGTCTTGATGAAGTACTGCTCCCCGTCGATGAGCACGCGGGTCCAGCTTTCGCCCTTCTCGTTGATTTCCTCCCGCAGCAGGTACACCACGGTGCCCTTCTTCAGGCGGGTGACCAGGTTCGCCTTGGAGGAATCATCCATGCTGGTGCGCACGCCCACCTGCGCGTCGGTGATGGTGCCGAAACGGTTGATCATCTCGCCCTGGGGGACGGGAATGTCAGGCTCCTCCGCCATGGGCTGGCTGAAGGTGAACACGACCTCCGCCGGCGTCGCCGCGCCCTGCGCCGTCACCTCAACGGCCACGGCCTGCGCGCTGGTAGCGTCGTAGCCCTCCGGCACCAGATTCGCGTCCGGCGACACGACGGTGGTCTGGCCGACCGGCAGCGTCACGGTCTGCGCGTCAGCGATGTCCGCATTGTCCTGATTGCGGTAATACACCCGGATGCTGACGGATTCGGGCGTCTCGGGCTCGTTGGTTTCCGAAGACTGCGGCTTCTCCCGGTAGACAAAGCTCACCTGCGCCGGATCCGCCACGCCGCCGGATACCGTCACCGTCACCTCATAGGCAGAAATCAGCTCCAGCAGGTTGTCATCCACACCGGCCTGGGCGGCGGAAATGGTATACGTGCCGTCCGTGGTGTAGGACACCGTATCGGGGGGCGCAACCTCGCGGCCGTCCTCCCCCACGTAGAGCACCTTCACCGACACAGAGGCAGGCTCCAGCTGCGCGGCCTTGTAGTAGAAGACGACCGGGTTCGGGCTGGCCGTGCCGTCCTCGCTCACCGTCACGGTCTGCATGGACGCGCTCATGCCGGAATCCAGAACATAGCCTTCCAGCTCCGCGGCATAGACCTCGTTGGTCTGGCCCTCGGTGCACCACTGGCTGTCGGTCATCAGCACCTGGCCGTCAGCGGTCTGGCAGATCACCTGCACCTCGGCGGTGGCAGGCTCCTTCGGGATGGCGTTGTAGTAGAAGATGACAGGGTTCGGGCTGGCCGTGCCGTCCTCGCTCACCGTCACGGTCTGCATGGACGCGCTC
>JBJEYH010000314.1:0-2546 GCA_051886675.1 Aristaeellaceae bacterium | reverse complement strand
TCAACGCCTGGGGCTTCCGCTCCACGGCCTTCTCCACCAGCCTGACCCACGCCGTCCCGCCGGGCTGGGGCCCCTCCCGGGACAGCGCCTACAACCAGGGCGCCATGGCCTGGCAGTCCCGCGCGCTCTTTGACGCCGACCCTGCCGGGCGCTACGCACAGGACAATCCCCTGACCCTTTCGCAGGCCGCGGCCATCGCCCGGGAGCGGGCGGCGGCGCTGTTCCCGGAGGAGACGTTCTTCCTGCGGCACGCGGCGGTCTTCGACCGGAACACCTGGAAGCGCACCGGCGAGCCCATCAACGCCATGGGCCACTATCATCTGGAGCTGACCCAGACCTTCCGCGGGATTCCCCTGCTGGCCAGCGTCCACAGCGCGTACACCTGCTTCTCCGTGGGGGAGGAGGATCCCCTGCTGGCGGTGCGGGGGCTGTTGTCCGCCAGCGTGTACGGCGAGGACGCCTATGCCCTGACCGCCTGGCTTTACGAGGAAACGGCGGTTGTCCGGGAGGACACGCCCATCCTGCCCTTCGACGCGGTGCGGGAAAGGGCGGAGGCGCTGATTGCCAGCGGGCATGTGCGGTTCATTGACAGCGTGGGCCTGGGCTATGTGCAGTTCGACACGCAGGACAGGGACGTGCAGCTGCTGGCGCCCGCGTGGGTCATCTGGTGCGAATACCTGCCGGGGGGCGCGGCGGCGGAGCGCACCGTGCCCCTGTACACCGACGGGCTGCTGCAGGACGGCGAGTATTTCCGCCCGCTGATCATCCTGGCGGAAACGGGGGAGCTGCTCGACCCGGAAAGCACGGCGGAGGGGCGGTGCCTGTACCCCTGCGCGCCGGCGGAATAACGGCGGCCGAGGGGCGCGCGCGGCAGATTCCCGCGGGAAATCACCCTGGCCGCGCAAATCGCCCCCGCGCCCGGCAGGAGCCGCGCTCCGCCTTGTCGAACTATCCTCCCCGGCGCGGCCTTGCCGCCCGTGACCAAGGATAAAAGGAGCGCGACGCCCGATGGAGGCCACCTTTCACGCGGGGAACCGGCAGCAGCTGTACAGCCGGATGAAGCCCTCGTCCATGCTGCTGATGTTTTCCGGCGATCCCGTCCGCAAGACCAACGATGAATATTATCCCTTCTTTGCTGAGCGGAACTTCGTGTATCTGACGGGGCTGACCTGCCGCGAGGCCGCGCTGCTGGCCGTGAAGGATGATCACGGCGATACCACCGAGCGGCTGTACATTCTGCCGCCGGACGCCATGGCGGAGCGGTGGACCGGCCGCCGGGTGAAGCCTGCGGAGGCCCGGGAGACATCCGGCGTGGAGGACGTCCGCTTCACCGACCGGTTTGAGCAGGACGTGCATGGTCTGCTGGCGGGGGGCCATTATTCCCTGCGGGTGGGGCATATCGCGCACCTGTACCTGGATCTGTACCGGGTATCCCCCGCCGACCGGGATCGTCCGGCCCACCGGTTTCTGCGCAGGGCCCAGGCGGAGTATCCCTTCCTGCGGGTGGAGAGCGCCACGGATATGCTGCGGCGTCAGCGGCTGATCAAGGCCCCCTGCGAGATCGAGGCCACCCGCAAGGCCGAAGCCATCACCCGGGCGGGCATCCTGGCCATGATGCGCGCCTCCCGCCCCGGCATGTACGAATACCAGTACAAGGCGGAGTTCGACCGCGCGCTGGGCCAATACGGCCCCGAGGGACCGGGCTTTCCGTCCATCATCTCGGCCGGGCGGAACAACTTCTGCATTCATTACGACAGCTACACCGGCCAGGCCCGGGACGGGGACATGATCCTCAACGACGTGGGCGCCCAGTGGGATGGCCACATCACCGACGTGAGCCGCGGCTGGCCCTGCAACGGCCGGTTCACCGCCCGGCAGCGGCTGCTCTACGAGTGCGCCCTGGCCACCTCCGACCACATGTTTACCATCATCCGCCCGGGCATGAAGATGGCCGACGTGGACGCCACCATCCGCCGCTACAACGCCCGGATGCTGGTGGAGGCCGGCGTGATGAAATCCCCCGACGAGGTGGGCGCCTACATGTGGCACGGCGGCGCGCATCATGTGGGCTACGACGTGCATGACGTGGTGGAAACCCCCGAAACGCTCGCGCCGGGGATGATCTTCTGCGTGGACGTGGGCATCTACCACGAGAAATGGGGCATCGGCTTCCGTCTGGAGGACAACTGCCTGGTGACGGAGAATGGCTGCGTGAATCTGTCCGCCGCCACGCCCCGCACCGTGGAGGACATCGAAGCCGTCATGAGCCGCTGAGGGGAGAAGCATGGAGCAGATCATCATGATCATCATGGCCGTCGGCGCGGCGCTGGGCGGCGTGGACAGAATCCTGGGCAACCGCATGGGCCTGGGCGACAAATTCGAGGAGGGCTTCCGGCTGCTGGGGCCGGTGGCGCTGGCGCAGGCGGGCATCATCTGCATCGCGCCGGTGCTGGCGGAGGTGCTGGGCCCGGCGGTGAAGACCGTCTACCATGCCCTGGGGCAGGATCCGGCCATGTTCGGCAGCATCCTGGCCATCGACATGGGCG
>JBJEYH010000313.1:0-2548 GCA_051886675.1 Aristaeellaceae bacterium | reverse complement strand
CGCACCCCGCCCTTGTACTTCTGCACGGAGATCACCTTGATCTGCCCCACCATGCCCGTGGTGGGCACATGGGTGCCGCAGCAGGCGCAGGTGTCCACGCCCTCGATGCTGACAATGCGCACGTCACCGTCGATGGCCTTCTTGCTGCGGTACTCCAGACGGGCCAGCTCCTCCCGATCCGGAATCCACGCCCGCACCGGCTGATCCCGCCAGACGCACTCGTTGGCCAGACGCTCCGCCTCCCGGGCCTGGGCCTCGGTCAGCGGGCCGTTGAAATCCAGGGTCACGGCTTCCGTGCCGATGTGGAAGCCCACGTTGTGATACCCGTACAGGCGGCAGATCAGCCCGGAGAGAATATGCTCGCCGGTGTGCTGCTGCATCATGGACAGCCGCCGCCCGGCCTCCACGTGGCCCTCCACCGTATCGCCCGCGGTCAGGGGCGCGTCCACCCGGTGCAGCACGACGCCGTCCTTCTCATGGGCGTCCAGCACCCGGGCGTTCCCCAGCAGCCCGTGATCCGCACCCTGCCCGCCTCCCTCGGGGAAAAACGCCGTCTGATCCAGCGTCACGTCCCATCCGTCCCCGGCGGGGGCGCAGGAAAGCACCCGGGCCGTGAAGTCCAGCAGATTCACATTCTCATCGAACAGCCGCCTCGTCATCGCTTCAACCTCCGTGCGCGTTACATTCGCTGCGTGCATTGTAGCACATCCGCCCCGGGAAAGCAAATCCGCGCATTGCGCCTTGCCCGCAGGTCTGCTATAATGGAAAGAAAAAGAAGCGCCGCCCTTTGTGCGGAAAGGAAGGATCGTTATGGAATACGCAGCCATTGCCCCGCTGGCGAAAAGCATTGCGGAGAATATCGGCCGGGTGATCGTGGGCAAGGAAAGGGAAATCGAGCTGACGCTGACCGCGCTGCTGGCGGACGGTCACGTGCTGCTGGAGGACGTGCCCGGTACCGGCAAGACCACCCTGGCCAAGGCCCTGGCCCGCTCCGTGGACGGGGGCTTCAGCCGCGTGCAGTTCACCCCCGACCTGCTGCCGGCGGATATCACCGGCATGCGGGTGTACAACCAGAAGGAGGGCTCCTTCACCTTTATCAAGGGGCCGGCCTTCACCAGCATTCTCCTGGCGGACGAGATCAACCGCGCCACGCCCCGCACCCAGTCCGCGCTGCTGGAGTGCATGGAGGAGCGGCAGATCACCGAGGGCGGCGTGACCTATCCGCTGGCACGGCCCTTCCTGGTCATCGCCACGCAGAATCCCGTGGAAACCCAGGGCACCTTCCCCCTGCCCGAGGCGCAGCTGGATCGCTTTCTGATGCGCTTGTCGCTGGGGTATCCGGCCCGGGCGGAGGCCCTGGCCATGATGCGCCGGTTCGTGGACAGCCGGCCGCTGGAAACGCTCGCCCCCGTGGCGAAGGCGGAGGACGTGGCCCAGGCCGCGGCGCTTGTGGGCGCCTGCCGGGTCAGCGAGGACGTGATGGACTACATGGCCGCCCTGTGCGAGGCGGCGCGGGATCCGGAGCGGGTGCGGCTGGGGCCGTCTCCCCGCGCGCTGCTGGCGCTGATGCGCGCCTGTCAGGCGCTGGCGGCCATCCGCGGCCGGGACTATGTAATCCCCGACGACGTGAAGGAGCTGGCCGTGCCGGTGCTGGCCCACCGGGTGCTTTTGCGGGGGATCAACTACCAGCAGGACAGCGGGGATTTCATCCGCGAGCTGCTGGGTCGGGTGGCCGTGCCCACCGAGGCAAAAGCATGAGCGCCTTTGTGATCCTGCTGACGCTGGCGGCGCTGAGCGTCCTGTCGGGCGTGGTGCTGCGGCGCGTGGGCCTGCGGGGCCTGACCTGCACGAGAGCCTTCTCCCGGCAGGCGGTGTTCCAGGGCGAGGAGGCCGAGATGATCGAGGTGGTGCGCAACGACCGCCCCGTGGTCATCCCCTGGCTGCGGGTGGAGAGCCACATCTCCCCCTACCTGCGCCTGGGCAGGCAGGACAACCTCCACGTCAGCGATGAGATGTATTACTGCAGCCTGTTCACCCTCATGCCCTATCAGCAGATCCGGCGGCGGCACCGGGTGCGCTTTCTGCACAGGGGCTACTACGACCTGGGCAACGCGTCGCTGACGGCGGGGGATGTGCTGGGGCTGTACCAGTGCAGCCGGGAGCAGGCCATGAGCGTACCGGTGACGGTCTATCCCCGGCTCCTCAGCGAGGACGAGGTGCCCGAGCCGCTGGCCCGGCTCATCGGGGAGACGGCGGCGCGGCGGCAGCTGCTGACGGATCCCTTCCTGGTGCGGGGGATCCGGCCCTATCAGCCGGGGGATCCCGTGCGGGATATCCACTGGCCCGCCACCGCCCGCATGGGCGAAACCATGCTGCGGGTGCGGGACTACACCGCCCAGACCCGTCTGCTGGTGGTGTTCAACGCCCAGCGCACGGCCAACCAGTGGGGCGAGATCATCATGGACTACGAGGAAGGGGCCATCGAGGAGGAGATCTCCATGGCGGCCACGCTGTGCGTGATGGCCCTGCGCATGGGGCTTCCGGCGGG
>JBJEYH010000312.1:0-2563 GCA_051886675.1 Aristaeellaceae bacterium | reverse complement strand
GGCGTTAGCCCCTGCGCAGGTCTGGGCGGCAGCCCAGGCGCAACACAAAGAAAAATCAAAAAGGGAACCGAGGAAGCCAGAGTTTCCAAGCAGCCGACGAAGTCCGGCCGCGTTGGAAACGGCAGGTTCCGCGATCTCCAAGGAACAGCGCGCCGCCCTTCGTCCTCCGTTCCTCCGCCTCAGCCCCTTCCGCCGTCAGCCCTTCCCCCATCAGCCCCTTCCGCCGTCCACGCAAAACGGCCTGCCCGTGCATTCACAGGCAGGCCGCAGCTTTTGCTTCAGGGGCGGAAATCGTCAATGAAAATATTCTCCCCCGCCAGCGCATCCAGCACCTGGCGGTAGGTATCCTCCGAGCTGCGGTACAGCCGGCGCAGATGCTCATCCTCGTCAAGCACCACGACCTGCATGAAGGGCACATGCTCCGCCGCCGCCCGGAACAGGCGGTGATTCCCATCGGCAATGAACAGCCGCCGGCCCGGAAGCCCAAAGGCCAGAATGGGTCTGGTCACGTCGGTGGTCATGGCGTAATCCCGGTCGATGGTCAGCCATTCCCCCGGGATCAGGCGAGCCGTCTCCACCGTCACGGGCTGACGCCCCCGGCAGTCCGCCAGCAGCGCATCCACATCCCACATGACCACGTGCTCCCCGTCCGAGGCCAGAGCAATGATCTGGCGATTCATCCGCCTTGCCTCCCTGTTCATGCCTGCCGCACCGCCGGCTCCCCAAAGAGGGCGTGCGACCCGCTGTGTTTTCTGCGGACAGGATCAGTCAAGCGATACGTTGTCTTCCGGCACCCACAGCCGCACCGTTCCCAGCGCACAGTTCCATTCCACAAACACCCAGCCGTCCTTCTCCATGAGCACCATGACGCGCGTTCCGCTGCTGATGGGCATTTCCCGGCTGTCGGGCGCAAACACATCGAATGTATAGCCCGGGCCGTAATGCGGCGTGACCGTCGCATTCACGCAGGCGGATACGCCATCCAGCACTACTTCCTCAACACCCCGGACGCTGATGAAATAGCTCCTGTCAAAGTACACGCAGCGATGTCCCACCGAGGGATAGTCGATCTCGGTCAGAACATAGCTGCCCTCCATGAACCAGGCCGTGGAAGTGCGCATCTTGCCGGGCTTGTACGCGCCGACGCCGATATAGTCCCTGCTGGGGCCGCCCCTGGCCTGACGGCGGCTTGTATCGTCGCTCAGCCTGGTCAGCTGAACGCCCATCGGGGTGAAATCCACCTGCGGCCAGGGCGACTGCCAGCCGATGTCCATACCGTCATCGACGGCCGCCTCCTCCTTCGCGCGGCCGCAGTACGGGCAGAAGTTCCCGGGCGATGTCTGCCCGTCGAACCTGCACACCCAGGATTCACCGTCCGCCAGCGCGGCGCAGGGAACAGCCAGCGCCATGACCATCAGCCAGACCGCGGCAACCCTCAGACAACGATGATTCCTCTTCATGAATGAACCTCCTCTTTTCCCCGCATGCCCGCGGGTTCTTCCTCCTGAGGCCTATCATACTTCACACCTCCGCATTCTGTCAACCGGAACAGAAAGCATCGCCGCCCTTCTAACAGGCGCGCAAAAAAGGCGCGAAGCCCATTCGCTTCACGCCTTTTGCAGCGGATGAATCCATGGCGCATGCCCCTTCCCCGGCGGGGAAGGTGTCGCGCCGCAAGCCGTGACGGATGGGGGGGAGCCTCCACGACCGCATCGCGGCGCACCCGTTGTGCGCCGTGACCCCCGCAAGCGCGGCGCGCCTGTCGCGCGCCGTGCCTCCGCGCACCCGCACGACACCCTCACGCGTGTTCAGCATGACCGGAGGTGCGCAACTCAATCGCGAGCCGGGTGCGGGCACTGCCCGCCGCGTGTTGGGTGCGGGCACTGCCCGCCTGCCCGCTTCCCCGGAGGGGAAGGTGTCGCGGCGTAAGCCGTGACGGATGGGGGGAGCCTCCACGACCGCGTCGCGGCGCACCCGTTGTGCGCCGTGACCCCCGCAAGCGCGGCGCGCCTGTCGCGCGCCGTGCCTCCGCGCACCCGCACGACACCCTCACGCGTGTTCAGCATGACCGGAGGTGCGCAACTCAATCGCGAGCCGGGTGCGGGCACTGCCCGCCTTAGCCGATGTACTCCTTGCCGCCCATGTAGGGACGCAGCGCGGCGGGGATCTTCACCCGGCCGTCCGCCTGCAGGTTGTTCTCCAGGAAGGCAATCAGCATCCGGGGCGGCGCCACGCAGGTGTTGTTCAGGGTGTGGGCAAAGTACTTGCGGCCGTCCTCGCCCTTGACGCGGATCTGCAGACGGCGGGCCTGCGCATCGCCCAGGTTGGAGCAGGAGCCTACCTCGAAGTACTTCTGCTGACGGGGCGACCAGGCTTCCACGTCCACGGACTTCACCTTCAGGTCGGCCAGATCGCCGGAGCAGCACTCCAGCGTGCGCACGGGAATGTCCATCGTGCGGAAGAAGTCCACCGTGTTCTGCCACAGCCGGTCGTACCACATGGGGCTCTCCTCCGGCTTGCAGACCACGATCATCTCCTGCTTCTCGAACTGGTGGATGCGGTA